>JAOUDT010000013.1 GCA_029859145.1 Dehalococcoidia bacterium | reverse complement strand
TCGGGGAAAAAGCCATGAGCCAGATAATGGCCGGGAGGCAGAGCGCCCCCTATGTTTCTTTCGACGATTTTTATTTCAGAGCCAGACTGGCCAGAAAGCCCGTAGAAAACCTTATCCTCGCTGGCGCCTTTGATGCCTTTGGCTATCAGAAAAGACAGCTATTGTGGCGACTTGGTCCCTTGGAAAAGAATAGCCCGACAGAACTGCCTCTAGAATTTGGCGATACCAGGGTTTCCCTGCCTGATCTTACAGATCTTGAGGAGATGAAAGCCGATTACGAAGTGCAGGGACTATCTACAAAATATCACCCGATGCATGCTCTGAGAAAGGCCATATCCGGGGATGATTTGCTCAAAAGCTCCGAGCTTGCCCGCCTTCCCGCAAATGCCCAAGTACGCGTAGCTGGCTATGTCATTACAAGGCAAAGGCCGCCCACTGCCAAAGGTTTTGCCTTTATAACGCTGGAAGACGAGGAAGGCATGCTAAACGTGATAATCAAACCAGACGTATACCACAGGTACCGGCAAATCTTCAAGCTCGAGCCATTGATCCTGGTTCAAGGAACAATCCAGAGGCAAAATGATATTCTCAATATTATCGCTGATAGGCTAATCCGACCGTGTGATGAACGGAAAGAGCAGACATCCGCGGTGTAAACCGCACGTGAGCTACCGCGTTCAACGCCGGCAGGCTTACTGTTGCTTCAAGCTCGCACCCCTAGTAAAATGAAAATCTCAAGCAGTGAAATGGCAAAAATCCTCGTAGGCACCTGCTCATGGACTGATCCCACACTGGTCAGTTCCGGGCGCTTCTATCCTGACTCTGCGCGCTCGGCGGAAGCGCGTCTTCAATACTATGCCAGCCAGTTCAATATAGTCGAAGTGGACAGCAGCTACTACGCATTGCCTAATGAGAGAAATAGTTACCTGTGGGCAGAGCGGACGCCTGACGACTTCGTGTTCGATTTCAAGGCTTTCAGAATATTCACTCAGCACCCGACACCTGTCACTGCCCTGCCCAAGAACATAAGGAACGAGCTAACTCCCGAGTTGCAGGGAAAAAAGAATCTGTATTATCGCGACCTGCCGGCTGAACTAGTCGATGAGCTATGGCAAAGATTCGACAGCGCGCTGCTGCCGCTGGACACAGTTGGCAAGCTGGGTGTTGTGCTCTTTCAGTTCCCTCCCTGGTTTTACCCCGGCTCGCAACAGCTCGACTACGTTGAGATGTGCAAGGCAAAACTGCAGCAGTACCGGCTAGCGATGGAGTTCAGAAACAACGTGTGGCTGAGTGAAAAGAATCGTGCCTCGACATTTGATTTCCTCAGGCGCAACGACTTGCCATTTGTCTGCGTCGACGAGCCACAGGGCTTCAAATCGAGTGTGCCTCCTGTCGCCGAAGCAACGTCTGACATCGGGCTGGTCCGCTTCCACGGCAGGAACAGCGAGACGTGGGAAAAGAAAGGTATCGGCCCGGCTGAACGTTTCAACTATCTTTACTCGGAAGACGAGCTCCGACCCTGGGCCAGCAGGATCGCCGAAATCTCCACACAAACCCGCGAGATGCATGTCTTGTTCAACAACTGCTACCAGGACAAGGCTGTGGTAAATGCCAGGCAAATGTGTTTAATGCTCGGTTCCCCCGGTCGCCCTCAACTGGCGGAGGAGTAGGGCGCACAGAGTAAGTCAGCACATGACTCCAGCGCTTGAATAGCGGCCTCATTATCCGCCATGGGCAAAGTGAGCTTCACTTGCTGCTCTGCAGTAGCAGTACGGCGATTTGTTCATTTTAGATTGGGGTTTTGACAAAGCAATGCCGGGACATCATGGAGGTTATGCGATATCCAGGATCTAGCTGGATGACTTAGATTCTGCAGTGCTCGCAACTGTGTCTTCAAAAAATCTTTCGGATTTGAATAAGCTCACTACTATCAGAAAGGAATTGGGAAAAACCTGCTGAACAGATATAGCAACGCTGGGATTGAGACTATGGACAATACGAAACTGGCAAAGATGAACTGGCTGGCAATCTGCCGATTCCCTCCACACCGCTCAACGAAGATTGGTATTGCTGTTATAGGTGGCACAGCAGCCTGAAGCATGACAATCAGGGCAATAGTAGAATTTGGACGCAGCCAGAGTAGGAGGGCCAGAAAGATGAGCGGGAAGACGACATTCTTGATTACCACAAACTTGACGACCTCCGGGATGTACCACCTCTTGCCGCTATCTGCTTTATACATGAAGTCGTTATAAATATTCCCACCCAGTATCAGCATGAAGAGCGGTGTTGCGATAGCTCCCACCATGGTAACTATGATGATCAAGAACTTCGGTATGTACTCATTGACAGAGACAAGGCCGATGATAAGCCCAACGATGGTGGCCACAAGTACGGGATTCACAATCCTGCGCCAGTTGAGCTTCTCCTTCTGGATGCGCTTGCCAAAGAACAAGGTATAAGTGCTGAATACCATGGAAGGATGAAATATCACGAACAGGAAAAGCGGGACTAAATACGGATTATCCCCACCGAAAAGGCCTTCAATGATCAATATAGGAAAGAAAAGCCCATTCTGGTAGAAGAGACTGATAGTAAACTCGCTCCGTATTTCCTTTCTCACCAAAAAGGAGGCTGACAGTGACAGTGCCAATGATACGATTGCGAAACCCAGCCACCAAAGCGGCATACGCCACCAGTCTGGATATTCTTGCGGCGAGAAATCAGATATAAGATTGGCGAGCACGAGCAAAGGTATGGCTATGTCAATGGCCAATGAGGATAGAAAAACCAGCGTATCCGATGGTACACGTTTTCTGCCAATAATCCAGAAGCCCAGTAGACCGATGCCGAGGAGCGCAAGTACTGCCTGCAGAGTAATTAGAAAGATGCTCACGTTCCTCCCATTCTATATGTCACAAAGCTAGTTGGCAAGGCGTAGTGACAGCCTTAGTCGTGTTCGTTTCCCCTAAGGGTGCTTGGAGACAAAAAGTGGGGCGTTGCCACAAACACTCAGGAAGTCATCCCTCAAAAGGCCAGTTTGCCGCATCCGAACATAAATGTTCATCGGCGAAGAACCCTATGCTATGATTATGGACAATGGATCAACGACTGAAAAACACCAGAGATTGCGAATGCAGTAAGGAGACAAATGCGGTTCAAATGTGTTACCTGCGGAATTGAATTCGCCAGCATAGAGCAGCTAGCTAGCCACAAGAAACAGCATCAGGCTGGTCCAAGAAGCTCTTCAGGAGTAATCTGCCTGGGCTGTGGCAAGAGTATCGCTCTGGAGCCATCTAAAGCTAACTACAGCGGGCCACTCACCTGTCCTAGCTGCGGCCGGACAATGACCGTCGTCGTAGAGAATGGTGATGTAGCCGTAGCTCGGCTTGGCTAGGAAAGTTACCCGGATTTTTGTGCCGCTCTGGCTTCTTACTCTGGCTACCCCTGCGGCCTAGGACGGAGATTCTTCCAGCGTGGCAGCAGTTATTTTCTGCACACTCCCATGGTAATAGGTAATCTCCACCTGGTCGCCAATCTGATGAGAACCTATCGCTGAAATCAGGTCATCGGCTGTGTTGACATCGCCGTCACCTAGCTTGGTGATAACATCACCCGCTCTCAGTCCAGCCTCATCCGCCGGGCTACCGCTAGTTACGCTGGTGATGAGCGCTCCCGTGTCGACTGAGAGGTGATAGTACTGCTGGATAGCCGGGGTAACCGTGGCCACTGAAACCCCAAGCCAGGGGCGAACCACCTTTCCTTCGTTTATCAAGCTCTGCACTACTGGAATCGCGGTGTCAGTGCTTATGGCGAAGCCAATATTCTCGGCATTGCTGGCGATGGCCACATTAATACCGACTACCTGCCCTGCCATGTTTACCAGCGGGCCACCACTGTTTCCTGCGTTGATCGCGGCATCAGTCTGGATGATGTCCTTGAGCACCACGCCTGTGTCCACCTCAATAGAGCGTCCCAAATTGCTTACCACCCCGAGAGTCCAGGTCGGACCTCCCGGCAGAGCCAGAGCATTCCCCACAGCTACAACCGGATCAAGGACGCCTAGCTGCTCCAGAGAATTGGTCAGGAAGTGAAGGTAGTCAAGACCACTGGCGTCAATTTTCACTACAGCCAAGTCAGTTTCCGCGTCCGTGCCAACTAGGGTTGCCTCATAGGTGTTACCACTACTCAGAGTGACTGTCACCTTATTCGCACCCTCGACCACATGATTGTTGGTCACAACATAGCCGTCCGGGCTGATGATTATCCCGCTTCCCGCCCCTGTCTGGGGCACCGCCTGCCAGAACCAGTTGTAGCTCACCGATTCAGTGACGATAGAGACGACAGCAGGCGCTACATCTGCTACTAGTTCCTGCGTACTGAGTTCAGAGCCAGTTTGTTCGTCAACATATACATACCCTGAGGCGAAGCTGGTTGAGTTAGGTACCGTGTTGGCGACAGCCAAACTGATGCCGACAATCAGAAGGACCGCCAATAGAATATATTTTGACTTGGTCATTTCTCACCTCCATCACAGGGAGAGGGGGCGAGACCAGCCCCCTCTTCGGACGAACCATGCTTCTGGTGGCCTATCAACCACCTGCCTCAGGGGCAGCATCAGGGGCAAAACATGGGCCAAGCGGCATTCGAAAAACACGGGCAATCTTGTCAAGCCCCGGCAATGGTAATTTGACGTCCGGTCGAGACTGCCACCATTCCAGGTACTGGTCAGCTTCTTCCTGAGTAATCTCGCCCTTGCTCACCAGGTTCTGCAGCCAATTCTCTATAGCTTCATCTCGCATCTCACTTCGGGCCTGCTTCACAGCGTCTTTCAGTTGCTCCTGGTCAATGGCTACACCCGTCTTTTCTTCGTAGATGGCACAGACTTTATCCAGAAACGCCTGGAATCGACCGGCCAGCTGACTCTGGTCCTCAGTATTGGTTGTGTTGTCACTCTGGGCGACAACTACTCCTCCCACTACGCCTCCAATCAGAAGTACGGACACTACCACAACCGGAATGAACCACTTACGTTTCCACATTGCCATATCACTCCTTTCTGTTTTTTCGCGCTGATGGGGATGTGTCTCCTTCTCAGATGCTATGTCGACCTTCTTCCTTAATACACGTATCTCATTTCCTTCTACAGTCAGTCCCCATCGGTGCAAATCCAGCTTATCATGGCGACATGAACCCACCATGAACTGTGGGTGAACCACAGAAAAAGCATACAAATGAACCGTTTCATCCCATGTTCATCTTGGTGTAATATAATTCGTTTCGGGAGCTTGTGATGCGAATCTTGGTAGTAGATGATGACCGGCGACTTTGCGCCGTCATAAAACGCGGGCTTCTGGAAGAGGCCTATGCCGTCGACCTGGCCCACGACGGAGAGGAGGGAGCATACCTTGCCGAGGTCAATCCTTATGACCTCATCATCCTCGACATCATGCTGCCCAACAAAGATGGAATCCAAGTGTGCCGTGAGCTTCGCGCCAAGAAGGTCAATGCTCCCATTCTGATGTTGACGGCCAAAGACACTGTAGAGGACCGGGTCAAAGGGTTGGATACAGGGGCCGATGATTACCTGGTCAAACCCTTTGCTTTCAGCGAGCTTCTGGCCCGCGTCCGAGCGCTCTTGCGGCGAGAGGGCATGTTGAAATCGCCCGAGCTTCGAGTAGGGGACCTGATTCTGAACACTCTTACCCGCCAGGTTTGGCGAGGACAAAGGCCCGTTGAACTGACTACTAAGGAATACGTCATCCTGGAGTATTTGATGCGCCATCCCAACGTGGTAGTCACACGCACGATGATCGAAGAACACGCGTGGGACTACGACTTCGACAGTATGTCCAATCTGGTGGATGTCTATATCCGCAGACTGCGGCGCAAGATTGACGACGAAAAGGACGATGGCCTGATTCAGACAGTGAGAGGGGCCGGCTATCGGCTGAAAGCACCATGAGCTTCATTCATAGCATCAAATTCCGATTTACCATCTGGTACCTGTTGGTGCTGGCAGTTCTGCTGATTGCACTCGGTGGCGGGGTATATTTCTATCTCTCGCAAAGCCTCTATCGTAGTCTTGACCGTGCACTGGCAATACGCTCCACACAGCTATGCAGTATTCAAGATATTCTGGGAAGCATCAGACAAGGAGAATTCCAGGAGCAGCTGGGGGAAATCGTCATATTATACTTCTACTCTGGCGACCAATTGGTAGAGGTATCTGCCCCGGGGATAGGGGTTTCCCTGAGTCAGGAATTCGTATCGAAAACCATTGCTGGCAGCAGTGCCTTTACCACCAGCCAGACAACCGAAGGCGAAACACTGCGTCTGGTGGCTGTCTCTATCAACCTTAGCATGCTGGGACCGCCGCCAGGTATCCAGCCAGCTGCGCTGGTCATCGCTCGCTCGACAAGACAGATAGAGAACATACTGGCCAGATTGGTAAGCACCCTTGCGATCGCTGTTCTGCTCACACTGGCAGTAGCTGCCGGAGGTGGCATATTTCTGGCCGGCCGAGCACTAAGGCCAGTGGACAAGATTGCCCAGACAGCACAGGAAATCGAGGAGAAGGACCTGAGCCAAAGGATCAACGTCAATACCAAGGACGAATTGGGCAGGCTGGCAACGACACTGAACGCAATGATTGGACGATTGGAGAAAGCGTTCCAGCGCCAGAGGCAATTCACCAGCGATGCCTCTCACGAGCTACGTGCCCCTCTGGCGGTAATCGAAGCTGAATCCTCGTTGGCACTTCAGAAGGAAAGACCGTCGGGCGACTACAGGCAATCTCTGGAGACCATTTCTCAGGAAGCAAAACAGATGTCCTCGCTTATTGACCAGTTGCTTATCCTGGCTCGCGCTGACGCCGGAAAGGAACAATGGAACTTCACTGAAGTCAAACTTAACAAGCTCATAGCCAACCTGAGCACGGACGTCGAGATTCTCTGTCAGGAAAAGGGACTCAGCTTCCAATTAGGTGAGACGCAGGATGCGGTTGTGAAAGGCGATGAGGTCAGGCTGAGGGAGCTATTCATGAACCTTCTGAACAATGCCGTCAGGTACAGTCCTGCTCCCGGAACTGTTTCCGTCTCGCTCCGCCGCGAAGGGCAGATGGCCGTAGTGGCCATCAAGGATACCGGGGTGGGCATCCCGCCGGAAGACATACCTTTCATCTTCGAGCGGTTCTATCGGGTTGATAAATCTCGCTCGCGCGCTGCAGGAGGTACCGGCCTGGGATTGGCGATATCGCGGCATATCGCCGAGGCGCACGGGGGAAAGATAGAAGTGGAAAGCCAGGTGGGGTCGGGAAGCACCTTTTCTGTGTGGCTCCCTCTGCACCCCCCTAGTTCGCAGACGTAGGACTAGGGGGTCCTCATATCTTGCCTAGGATCTTTCCACGCTACACCACACTGGCGGACGGCATGCCCAAAGGCTCTGATTTCGCCTAATTCAGACTGGTCACTGCTCTGCTTCTTCCTGCGATGATAACACCAGGAGTATTGCATCAACCGAGCGGCAAGTCCTATTTCGTTCCGGTTATGAGAGTCTCAGTATGTCGGACCACGCCCTTGAAACCAGCTCGTTTTAGCAGGTCGCGGTACTCGGAGAAGGTGTAGACGTGGCTTTCTGGGGCAAAGATGAAGAGCTGCAGGGCAGCCATCAAAGCTCGCTCGTCTCTGCAACTTCGGTTATCTCCTATATAAGTACTGATGACGATCAAGCCATCCCTCTTCAGGGCCGAGTGCACACGACGTAGTATCCGTGCCGCATGGTCGACATCGAAGTAGTACAGAATCTTGCCGAGCAACACAATGTCGAAACAATCGGTGCCGAAATCGGAAGTCAGGACATCACCTGACTGAAAGTCGACCTGTTCCACCACACCCATCACCTCTGCAACTTGACAAGTCACTTCAAGTACGTCCGGAAAGTCGAAGGCTGTGACCCGAGCACCTGGATCAGCCTGAGCCAACACAAAACTGTTTACGCCGGAGCCACACGCTATATCCAAAATCCGAGGGGAGTTTTTGCGCCGACGGGTTATCCCCAGTGTTCGCCACATCCGCCGGGCTTGCTTAGCTTCGAGAGGCCATGTGTACAACGCGCGTGAGATATCACTCTTCCAGAGGTCGCCAGAGCCAGGCCTCGAAGCATCAATGGCAGCTACCCTACCTGCCTTTATGCCATCAGCCACTCGGCTCCTAATATCAAAAGCTAATTGTGTGCGCAGACACCACTCGCCATAGTAGGCCGGCTTGCCCCGAATAAGGAAACTTTCAGATACGGGCGTTAAGAAGTAGTTGCCCTTTTGCTTCAAAAGCAGCTTCAACGAACAGAGTGCATCGAGCAAGATTCGCATCCCCCGCCGATCACACCGCGCCTCCGAGACAATGGCATCCCCTGTGTGGTTGTCGTTGGCTATGATTGTGAATACATCCAGCTCCAAAGCAGCGTAAAGTGCTGTGGCTTTCCAGACCCCATATTCCAGGGCATAGACAATGTCGAGCGACGGAGACGCAGACTTCTTCTGGCTCATTGGGATATTCCTATTGACCGGCAGCTGCATCAAAAGGATAGACCTCAGGGACCATAATCACTTCCCTCATCCGCAGCGTGTATGGAAACGGAGGCTTCAAGCCACCTCGCTCCATATGGATGAAGAAAAAGTCGCTGGTTCAACGAGTTTATGAAAGGCTGCGTTGATCTTCTTCATTCGTTCATCTGAGAAGATTTGTCTATTGGTCTCTTCTACCTGTGCCAGATTGCCATACTCCCACATCTCTATATACATGCCAGCAGGTTGACCATAATCCTGTCTATAAAGTTTCCAAGACTTGACACCTTTGAAAAGCTGCGGGTGAGCTTTCTTGAATTTGAGGAACTCGTCGATCAACGTCGTAAACTCTATCGATTTCTCTGCGCGCACGACATATGTCTCTACAGTAATGATGCTCACGGATTGACGTCCTCCTCGTTTTGATGTGCCAATCTTAACACCGTCATTGAACACATACAAGCGATTACATCTTGTGTAATATGCAGACATAGAAGGCAGAGATAATCCTCAGTCTAGGAAATACACGCGGCAAGTAGTATCATTACCGCCATGAGTGTGACTGAAGAACCAGGCTGGTAAACAAACCGAGCGCAAGGAGGAGAATATGGGTTCGTTACAGAAAATACTGCCAGAGACTGTGTCCGAAGCCGTCGAAGAAGCATTCCTGGGCAAACTCCGAGCCAAGATCTTCGCCGGAGCCAGCAATCTCGTTTTGGCTGTCCGAGCTGTGCAAGCAGTATATGGCGACGCAGGTGTTCAGACGATCTTCCGTGCATTCGCTGAGGCAGGGGCTGAAACAGGCAAGGAAAGGGCCAAGGCATCACCGGATAATTCGCTAAGGTCTTTCTGCTCCGCAATAGAACAGATATGTATCGGTAGCCACGAATGGGCAAAACTCGAAGATTCCAATACTCGCCAGGCGTATCGCTTCACTCGTTGTATGTGGGCAGAAGCTTTCAGAGAACTAGAGGCCGAAGATATTGGCTTTGGGGTGCTGTGTCAGGCCGACGCTCTTATGGCCTCATCTTTCAATCCCGTGATCGGGTTCTCTAGGACCAAGACCTTGATGATGGGTGACGATTGCTGCGACCATGTTTACTATTTAAAGACACAGTAGTTAGAGCGGTAGGTTTGTATCTCAGTCGGATGCGCTGTTTCCAGCACTACGCAAACAGGTGCCTCGTCATAGTTCTGCACGCCGTTGCACGTTATGGCCGAGTGTATACTTCGCATAGATGTGTTTGCTATAATAATAGTGATATTATGGAGGGTTGCTGACTAGGTGGCTTGCAGCGGACACGCAAACTACGTGAGAGCCAATGTCCATGTCTGAACGTCTGAACGTCAACAGCGTCCCGGCTATTGTCGGCATCATAGGGCCCATTTTGGTGATTGTCGGGGACCTCACGGCATCTTCATCTGTCCCCGGATACAGCCTGGTCCGCGACTCAGTCAGCAGCTTTGCATTGACCTCTCTGGGCTGGCTTCAAACGATTTGTTTTCTGGCTATGGGCTTGCTATGGGAAATCTTCACGGCAGGACTTTATTTCACTATCCGAAGGGCCCGGGGCTTCCATGCCGGCATCATACTTTTTGCTCTCTGTGGTTTTGTATTGATGTTGATTGCCGCCTTTCATATGGGTCACACTGGAGCTCCACGCATTGACGGAAGAATCCACACAATAGCATCTTATGGCCTTGGCCTGTTATTTCCTATCGCTATTCTGTGCCTGGCACCGAGCTTCAAGAGCACTCCGAATTGGAGACCTATTTTCATCTATACACTCGTTGCTGGTGCCCTGGCTTTTGGCCTAATAATGGGGGCGCTCTTCGGTAACCAGCGAGGCTGGTTTGGGCTCTATGAGCGAATCATAATACTTAACGCGCTAGTCTGGGTCGAAGTAGTGGCAATCCATTTTCTGCGCTTGCTGCTGAGGCGGGAGTCGAAGCCTGGGCCCTTACAGAGTGGCGCAAACGGAGGAGGGAAATCATGAATGAAAGTCGTCGTGTGATATCGCTGTCGATTCTGAACTTGTTGGGTTTTATCGGAATTGTTGTCGTTAATGCACTGGCCAGTATCCTGCCCATAAATAATATAACGACCGGCGAGCTGTCTGACCTGTATCCAAATCTATTCGTGCCGGCAGGGCTGACCTTTGCAATCTGGGGGCTAATCTATGTATTGCTTGGCATCTTCGCCATATATCCGTTAATACCGTCGGTTAGAAGAGATGTCCAGAAGGTTGACTTTGTGCGTAGAATCGGACCGCTATTCTTTATTTCCTGTATAGCGAACATCGGCTGGATATTTGCCTGGCATTACAAAATCGTCCCTCTATCCGTGGTCCTGATGCTGATATTGCTGGGCTCCCTGCTGGCAATCTATGTGAGGCTAAACATTGGCAAGTCCGAGGCCACAAAGGCTGTAAAATACTTGGTGCATCTTCCTTTCAGCGTCTACCTCGGCTGGATTACCATAGCCACGATTGCTAATGTCACGGCTCTGCTGGTGGATATCAACTGGAACGCATGGGGGTTGGGGCAGCAATTCTGGGCAGTAGCCGTGGTTGTCGTGGGTATCGCTATTGCATTATCCGTACTGTTCACCCGGAAAGACATCTTTTATTGTCTTGTGGTTGACTGGGCATTGCTCGGAATACTGCTGAAACGTCTGTCAGATACAACAATGCCCGACCAAAGCGTAGTAATTGTCACAATTGTCGGCCTGGCGGTTGTTACCGCCGGCGTCGTAGCTCAGCTGATAAGGAAGAGAGTGTATTCGCCATAGCTCCACCTGGTGGAATCTATTAGAGTGAAAAAGTTCACACACCAAGTTCTGGCATCCAGTTCATGGGTGGCCTCTTCTCTGCTAGAGAAAGTGAAGATTTCGAAGAAGTCATTTTATTGGCGGGAGGTGGTGAATCGGCCCGGAACCTCAAAACGAATATCGCTGATGCACGAGTAACCCAGCATGAGCATCGGCGATATTCCCATAATTTTCATACTCCATCTAGTCCTCTGGATATTGGGTTTTCTCTTCCTATTCCGTATATCCTATTGTGAAGTTTCGGCCAATAGAAATAGCCATAAACCAAGTATCTCAGTGATCATCCCGGCGAGAAACGAGGAACATAGTCTACCCAACTTGCTTAGTTCGCTATCAGGTCAGTTGTCTTCACAGGATGAAGTAATTGTAGTAGACGACCAATCAGAAGACAGAACCAGAGCGGTTGCAGAGAGCAGTGCAGTGAAAGTGTTGGAATCGTTGCCAGCACCCGAAGGATGGATCGGCAAAACGTGGGCTTGTTTTCAGGGAGCCAAGATAGCCTCCGGAGAAATCCTTGTTTTTCTCGATGCAGACACGGTGCTGGAAAAGAATAGCCTTGAGAAAATAATACAAACCTATGTTGAAAAGGATGGCGCGCTTTCAATCCAGCCATATCACAAGATGCGTAACCTTTATGAGCAATTGTCTGCCTGCTTTAACATAAGCGCCATGGCTGGTATGGGTGCCTTCACGGTTTTCGGTAAACGCATTAGGCCGATAGGGCTTTTTGGGCCAGTAGTGGTTATGAAAAGGCATGACTACCTCCATTCCGGGGGACATGAAAAGGTGAAGGGTGAGATTCTCGATGACGTGGCTTTCGGGTCAGAGCTCCAAAAGAAAGGGATTGAAGTCCATTGCCTGGGTGGGAAGAATACTGTTTCATTCCGTATGTACCCAAACGGCGTCAGAGAACTTATCAACGGGTGGAGCAAGGGCTTTGCCATGGGGGCGGCGAAGACTGCGACCCCTTTGCTAATCCTGATTGTCGCCTGGATGTGTGGTAGCATTGGTACGACCAGAAGTCTAATCGAGTCAATCATTGCCACAAATAACGTTCAAATAGCCATTTCTGGCACCCTTTATATCTTCTATGCGGCTCAAATCTACTGGATGCTTGTACGAATTGGCAATTTCAAGTTCTATACCGCGCTCTTATATCCCATACCCATGGCGTTTTTCGTTGTAGTTTTCGCCTACTCACTGGTTCGTATCTTCCTGGTCAGAAGTGTCAAATGGAAAGGCAGGGAGATAAGTCTGAAGAGTAAAGTGAACTGATAATGCTGCTCGACCTACCTACGCTGCCAACAATTCTGCTTGACATCGCCGTCTGGATGATAATTCATGTAGGCGTGTCTTACTTGATGACGCGTGTCCCTCTTGACTCATTTGACGCCGGCTCCTGGCTTTATAGACAGAGGAAATGGGAGAGAGGCGGCAAGATTTACGTAAGAATATTCAGGTTGAAGAAGTGGAAGAGAAGGTTACCGGATGGCGCCGCCTTGTTCAAAAAAGGATTCCGGAAGAAGCACCTCAAAGAACTTGATGATGTCTACCTTGATGATTTCATCAGAGAAACATCCCGTGCTGAGCTTGCTCACTGGATAATGTTTCTCCTAAGTCCAGTGTTCTTCATCTGGAATCCCTGGTATGTAGGCATTGTAATGATAGTATACGCACTATTGGTGAATCTGCCCTGTATCGCAATTCAACGTTACAACAGAATAAGATTGAAAAGAGCGTATTCCAGGCTAATTTCCTCGTCTGTTTGAACTGCCCACCAGCTCGTCTTCTAAGTATTCTTCGGTATAGTCAGCCA
>JAOUDT010000164.1 GCA_029859145.1 Dehalococcoidia bacterium | reverse complement strand
ATAGCCTACGTCCCGGATGCTTGGCTGACGCCACCGACAGGGCTCAAATCCAGGAATTGATCATCCTTGGCGAATTAGTGCAACGCGCGAAGGAAGCTGGTGTGCAAGCTATGGTTGAAGGGCCTGGGCATTTGCCGTTGAACCAGATCGGCACCAATGTTCAGCTGGAAAAAAGCCTTTGCCGTGGGGCACCTTTCTACGTCCTCGGACCCCTCGTCACTGATATAGGTGCTGGCTACGACCACATTACTGCCGCTATTGGGGGATCAATTGCGGCCGCCGCCGGCGCAGACTTCTTGTGCTACGTTACACCTACCGAGCACCTTTCCCTCCCAGGTATACAGGACGTTAAAGAAGGGGTCATTGCCTCACGTATAGCTGCTCATGCTGCGGACATTGTTAAGGGTGTACGAGGGGCCAAGGAATGGGATGAGCAAATGTCCAGGGCGCGCAAAGCGCTTGATTGGAAGACTCAAGCTGAATTATCTCTAGACCCAGAGCGTTCCAGGCAAATCCATGCCAGAATACCGGCTAGCGGAGCTACTTGCAGCATGTGCGGCAAGTATTGCGCTATGGCAATAGTGGAGAAATACATCGGCATGTCAGCACCCAAATGCTGAAGTAGCCGCAAACTAGAACATGAAGGCAGAAATAATACCCGTCGGCACAGAGATTTTACTGGGCAACATAATTGACACCAACTCTTCCTTTCTAGCCAATCAGTTGCCCTTACTGGGAATCGATTTGTATTTTATCTCTACAGCAGGTGACAATCAGAAGAGGTTGGTGGATACCCTGCGACGAGCCTGGAAGAGAGCGGATCTCATAATCACGACGGGGGGATTGGGACCTACCCAGGATGACATTACCCGCGAGGCTATTAGCGAGCTAGTCAATGAGGAACTGGAAGTAGATGAGAAGTTGTGGCAAGAATTGCAGGATTTGCTCGGCCATTATCTTGGGGAAGTACCACAGAGTAATGTCAGGCAGGCAACTGTCATTCCTTCGGCTCAAATAATTCCCAATCACATGGGCACGGCGCCTGGCTGGTGGGTTGAGAAAGACCAACACATAATTATAGCTCTGCCCGGGCCGTCCGATGAGATGAAAATGATGTGGCGAGAAGGCGTATTGCCCAAACTAGGGCAAAGACCAACCGGAGAGGTCATCCTGTCCAGGGTAGTCAAAACTTTTCGGTTAGCCGAAGCCAAGGTGGATGAAATGGTAGCCCATATTTCTAAACTATCCAACCCTACCCTGGCCACCTACATCAACCCGGACGGTGTTTATCTGCGTATCACCGCCAAGGCAAAGGAAAGCACAGAAGCGCAGCGCCTGATCGCTCAAAGCGAAGAACAGATTCGAAGTATTCTTTCGCCTTATATCTGGGGGGTGGATGATGATACCTTGGGCTCCGTCATTGGAGAACTGCTCAGAGCTAAGAATTGGAGTCTGGCAACTATGGAATCTTGCAGCGAGGGGCTTCTCTGCAGCACCATTGCCAGTGGCGCGGAAAGCTGCACTTATTTCAAGGGAGGATTGCTGGCGTGCTGCGATGAGGCTAAGATAGCTTGCGGCGTCGACGCTGCCATTATAGATGGATATGGCAAGGAAAGCATTCAGCTAGCCAAGGCAATGGCCGAGAGTGCTCGCAGGAATTTGAAGACCGATATCGGCATCAGTCTTGGGGGGAACATAAACTCCGATGACAATTCCGGAGAAGCATATATAGGCATAAGCAGCCAAAAATTCGGGCAAACCTTCACCCATCGGCTCCGTGGAAATCGTTCAAGAATGAAGCAAAGAGCAGTCTACGCCGCCCTATTTGATTTGAGAAGGATGCTGCTCGAGGAGGTGTAATGCACCTAATTATAGACGGCTATTCCAGCAACCAAAAGATTCTTCGAGACGAGGATTTCCTTCGAGAGTGGCTGGAAACCTATCCCGCCAGAATTGGAATGACCAGGATTTCACCCCCATACGTGCTCAAATATATGGGGCCGGTGTTAGAGGATTGGGGAATATCAGGATTTGTCTTCATAGCAGAAAGTCATATTGGCATTCATACCTTTGTTGAGCAGAATTACGTTAACATAGACGTTTTCTCCTGCAAGGATTTTGACACCGACAAAGCGATAGAAGATTTTCGAGCAGGATTCGAGCTGGTCAAGATACGCACTTGTCTGATTGACAGGGAATGGCCCAAAGCAGAAAAAGCGATGGGCAACCCCCAGAGTTTCATCTACCATGAACGACCATGACTGTCACCCTGAGCCCTCTGCCGGTTGGCATGAGGGTGCATTTCTGCCACACGCGGTGTTTGCCGGCCTAGAACCGCCCTATGCAAATCTACAGCAAGCCAAGACTGTAATTCTGCCTGTCCCCTACGACAGTACCAGCGAATGGCGAAGCGGATCCCGCCACGGTCCACAGGCTATTATTGATGCCTCCCAATACCTGGAGCTGTATGATCTCGAACTGGACCGCGAGATATACAAAGGTGGCATTTCCACCCTGCCCCAGGTAGAACCCCTGCTTAGCGGCCCCCAGGATATGATTGACAGAGTCTACAGAGTGGTTAAGGGTCTAGTACAAAAGGAGAAACTTGTAGTGTTGCTTGGTGGAGACCATTCTATCTCCTTGGGAGCAGTTCGAGCTTTCAAGGAAGCGTTCCCCAGACTTTCGGTGTTGCAGCTGGACGCCCATGCCGACCTTCGAGATGAATATCTGGGGACCAGATATGGTCAAGCTTGTGTTATGAGACGCATCTCTGAGCTTTGTCCTATCTCTCAGGTAGGAGTGCGTAGCCTTAGCTGGGAAGAAAAGCAATTCCTGACACAAAACAAGCTGAACGTTTTCTATATGTCTGGCCTCGCATCGAATACAGATTTCATTGACCAGATAGTGGATTCGCTTACCGAAGATGTCTATGTCACCATAGATGTAGATGTCCTTGACCCTTCCATTATGCCGGCAGTAGGCACCCCCGAGCCCGACGGCATGTCATGGCGTCAGGTCCTGGATATAGTAGAATGGGTCGCCCTTCACAAGCATGTAGTGGGCTTCGATTTGATGGAATTCTGCCCCCAGGAGGGGCCGAGTTCTTGCGCTTTTCTACTGGCTAAATTGGCTTACAGGCTTATCGGTTGTGCCGTGCCGCAAGAAGGGCAATGAAGGGTAATATAAGCCTAGGCAAGATTTTCGGTATTCCTCTACGACTCGACTACACCTGGTTCATTATCTTTGCCCTG
>JAOUDT010000163.1 GCA_029859145.1 Dehalococcoidia bacterium | reverse complement strand
TAGAACGCCAGCCGGGATAATGACCCTCCCACATATGAGCGCACGTCGACATCCCTATGTTCATGCAGTGGCGGGTAAAGCTAGCTGTGTCTTGGAGTCGGCGCTGAACCCCACTTTTCTTTAATCTAGGGGCAAGTTGAAAAAGGCCTTGGGGTTTTCATAGACGAGCCTATATATATCCTTATAGGGTAGTTTGGCTCTTCTTAAAGCCAGGGCTACCATCGGGACAGTGAAGTATCCGTCGCCCGAAGCTAATTCACTATTGACGATGAACTTGTCCAGCTTGTCCCGGTTGTTCAGAATCAGGTTGGCCACAGATTCCGGTGGCATTTTGTCGAAGCAACAGCTCAGCCCTACCCTCGCTCCCGAAGCCATCACGGCATCAAAGGTGCGCTCACCCACGTGGTCCAGTATCACTCTGTCCATAGGAAACTTTTCTTCCTTGATGACGTTGATGACCTGTTTGATGATTTCAGGTGCCTGGGGCGCCAACCGGATAGGCGTGTGACAAATTACAGGCAGGTTATGCGACTTGGCGATTTGAAGCTGGGCGCGGAATAACCTTTTTTCAAACGCTGTACCCACATCCAAGCCGATTTCTCCCATGGCTACCACTCTGTCATTTTTGAGATAATCAGGAAGCCGTTTCAGACATTCCTCAGCGCCTTTTTCCGTTAGGCCACAAAAAGGCACGCCAAGGGAGACAAAGGCTTCGTACCCTACGGAGCCGCCACGCTTCAGCTCAAAGTCTAAAGACCTATCCCAGAGGGTAAGGACAGCATCGGCTTCGAAAATCCCGTTCAGGCAATGGAACATGGGTATGACACAAGCCTCCATGCCGGTTAAGGCAATTTTCATCATTACGCCGTCATCCAGCAGAACAGTATGAAGATGCGGGTCAATGTATCTCATATCAGGACCTCCTTATCCTAATACCCTGGTCGGCACAGGCACACGTCAGTTTTGTTTTTACTGATCAACACGACGATCGGGGAAGTATTGTCATTGAGCTGGTATGGATTATAATCCATACCAGAGTATTCAATCAATGCTGCCTACTTTGCTCCAAGATACGATACCAGCCATTGTCCCAAGCCCCAGATAAAGAGTGCGATAGTCAGCAAAAACCAATTAGTTGCACCCAGGCCAAGGTTCTTACCAGTAGCGCCGGCGATAATCCCCAGTATCATAGCGGCAAGCCCCAGAGAATTTGCCACGAGTGCCATTCGCGCTGCCATCTCAGGACCAAAACCAAAGAGCAGGAACCTTATGTTTTCCGGAATCTGTGACATGTGTAACACCTCCTTTGGACGCAGAGCGCTGCTTCTTGCGGCGCACATTGTATCACAGCAATGACAGCCATGATGTGAGAGACATTAGAGGCGTAATTCCAGTGGAACTAGATCTACCTACGACTGCACAAACAGCGGGATGTGTCTTAATTAATAGTAAGATGAGACTCACACAGAAGCCTATCGGTAAAAGTCACTGCGCAAGAAGGCAGTGCTGCCTGTGATTTTTCTATAACAGACGATGTGGTTCGCTGAGGTGTTGGCGACATCAGACCGCCTTTCTCGCCCTGCGTTTGCGCCTGAGACGAAATAAGAAAACCACTACAACCAAAGCCGAAATGATCCCTAGTATTCCTAATGCCCATCCAAGCCTATGTCGAAACAGATATCTTGACTGTTCCAAAGATGCTCGTTCCACAGTCGCTGGGGAGAAGAGACTTGATAATAAGACAGGGCCTTTGTTTGACAGTATTTCATCCGTAACGTTCAACTCAACGACTTCGTCAAACTGGTGAAAATAGTAGATGAAGATTTTGCCGTTCTTTAGATCGTACACTGTGGAATAGAGCGTATTACTATATGCTCCCTCGATATGCGCAGCGTTCAGAACCTCCGTTACGTAGTTCACGGATAGTTGCTCTTCATTGCCTACTCTCTTCAGCATTTCCGTGGCTATATCGTAGCGCCAACAGCCATATTCTTGCTCGGCGGCGTCAGCCAGATTGAAATTTGTTGATACGAGGAATCCATCGCCCGCAGGTTTCCGCGTAAAAGACAGTTCTCCATCGATGCCAGGGCCTATGACAACGGCTTCACCGGTTGCATCCGCCACATGTATCTGTCCCCACATCGCAGAACCCCAATTGAATTCTTGAACGTAGTCGATCGCTTCCTCTACCGACGCACAGTTCCTGAGGATGCTGTATCCCTCATAATCATTGAATGATGGCAATTCAGGATGGGGATTCAAAGGAATCTCATCTAGGGAGTTGATATCAAATGCAAGCCCCTTCTCGTTAATCCCTCCCTGGGGCCAGAAGTTATCGAACCCAAAATACACTCCACCGTACCTTCCTTCTTGGGAATTCTCAACCCAGTAATACGTATTTGGGTTCGAATAGTCTTCATTGTTCCCGAATAGGACCGAGCTGTTGCTTGATACCGTGAAGATCGTGCATGCTGTTGCCAGGTCTGTGACAATAAAGATCAACATTATTGCCAGCAGGCAAGTGAACGCCATTTTCTTCAACATCTTGAATTGTCTTCTCGGTCAACCAACAATATGGTTACTAGTAAACGTTAATGAGTAAGAACATTGTCCAATCATAACATGAGACTTACTGCGAAGGCGCATGAGATTCACGAAACCTTGGTCGACAGTTCAAATCCAGCCGCACTGACCACTGCACCAACATCGGAATGCTTGATTTGGCCGCACTACGATCGGATTTCCGACAGGCAGTCCTTCGCTATTCTGTCACCTTTGTCGCTTGCTTGAAAGCGCCATTCATCACCGTTGCCCACGTGTATTCTGCGAGCGTTTAGTTGCTTTGATAGGCTGTACTTTCAAGTCCGGAATGTTCGTATCGACAATATCTGTGAAACGGGCACGCCCGAGCATATCTTTGTACTCTTGCAAGTTGTAAGCTCCTCCTGCGGAGACAGCATAGAACCACAGCCCGTGCTCTGTTGGATCAAGGTATTCGCCTCGAACCGCATTGACGACCAGCGTTCCGCTGTCAACCAGAGCATCGTACGCCTTGCGGAAGATGCGGATGTTCTGTTCCGGGCTGAAGAAATGTGTGACGTCTCCTAGGAATGCGACATCATACTGATTGCGGCCAAAGCCTACGCCCGCCAAGTCGCCCGAAATAGATGTCACTCGGCTATCAACTCCCAGGCCACGGGCGACCTTGCGTGCAATCTGCAGAATACCTTCCCAATCGACCAAAGAACCTGTACGCCGGGATTAGCTA
>JAOUDT010000162.1 GCA_029859145.1 Dehalococcoidia bacterium | reverse complement strand
AGGCCGTGAGGCTTGCCAACCCAGCGAGCTCAGAGGCATGAATAGGTCCCCACGGTTTGTTCAGTGCTTTCCGTACGGCCGTGTCTAGATTTCGGTCTTGGAAAGTGACCACCGTGCCACCCGCTGAACCATGCCCAGATAGAGACACGATTAATGCTACGACGACGACTATGATACAAGCCGCGACAACTCCTATTAGCCCCTTCCTGTTCATCATATCCCCCTTTGGCAATTACGTGCGATATCCATACCATAAATCACTCGACCGACGCTGTCAATAGCCCTCCTACGAGTATATGTAATTGAACGTTTCTCAGGGATATTGAGTAACAAAGCGCTGTGTTGGTACGCCAATGGTTACAGAAAAGAGATCCTATTGCCCGACCTGAATAATACGGACTTGTCAGACATCATCGAATTGCTAATCTCCTATTCGACTCTGAGAATCTATTTCAGGATATCACCTTAGTGCTATAATGCGACCCTGCAATTTGACGCCAACCAATTTGTTCATACCGACAGCAGAAAGGGAAGAGAGTCTAGGCAATGAACATTCGCGAGCACAATAGAGACGCCTGGGATCGTGAGGTAACAAAAGGCAACAAATGGACCATCCCGGTGAGTGCTGATACTATCCTAAAGGCACGCCGCGGTGAGTGGCAGATTGTACTAACGCCAACTATACCCGTTCCGGTAGACTGGTTTCCGCAACTCAAGGGAGCGGATGTACTATGCCTCGCAAGTGGCGGCGGACAGCAAGGTCCGGTATTAGCGGCGGCAGGTGCCAATGTAACTGTCTTCGATAATTCACCGTTGCAGTTAGAGCAGGACCGTTTAGTAGCGGAAAGGGATGGTTTGAGTATCCGTCTAATAGAAGGAGATATGGCGGACCTCCACATCTTCGATTCGATGAGTTACGACCTGATAGTCCATCCGGTCTCAAATACATTCGTGCCAGATGTGCGGCCAGTCTGGCGCGAAGCGTTCCGTGTGTTACGGCATGGGGGCATACTTCTGGCAGGTTTTATGAATCCAGCCGCCTATTTGGTGGACTACGAACTGGCGGAACGTACGGGCGTGTTGCAGGTGAAATATCGCATTCCCTATTCGGACGTTCGCGATTTACCTGAAGAGGAGAAGAAACACCGGCTGGAACAAGGTGAGCCAATGGAATTTAGCCACACTCTCGACGATCAAATAGGCGGGCAACTTGCAGCCGGTTTTGTTATCACGGGTTTTTACGAAGACAAGACTCCTCCTTCAGAGAAGGAACCCTTGACTACGTATACGCCTAATTGTATGGCGACGCGGGCAGTAAAGCGATAGTGAGTGCCTTGCTCCATCCTCCGAAGGGCCATCACGAGTACATGTCTGTTTCAATCCATGCATCCACGCGGACGACTGTCGCCCTGCTCCATCTTTAGCAGCCATTTTTTGAGAGACAAGCCACCGCCATATCCAACAAGTTCTCCATCGCTCCCGATTACCCGATGACAGGGAACGATTATGCTGATGGGGTTTGCCCCGCAAGCGCCACCAACCGCTCGGACGGCCCGCGGACTCCCTATCTGCCGCGCTATTTGCCCATACGTGGACGTGGCTCCATAAGGAATTCTTATGACTGCATTCCAGACATCTTTCTGAAAATCAGTCCCCACCATCGACACAGGAATGTCAAACCCCTTTCTTTGCCCCTCAAGATATTCATCAAGTTGCCTTCTCGTCTCTCTCAGAACATCGTCATCCCTTTCGACAAGTTCGGCATTTAGCACCTGGCTGATTCTATGTTCGACTGTTCCTCCGATTTTTCCCTCTGCAAAATCAAGCAAACAAAGCTTGCCATCAAATGAACCGAGTATTACTTTCCCAATTTGAGCAATGTGATAGCGAGTGTTAATTTGGTTCATTTTCCAGCTCTTCCAGGCCTGTATTCACTAACTTGCCACTCGTGGACCTGGCGAGGTTCAGGTCGGCTGAGCAAGACCACAACTAGGCAAAGCACCCAACCATCATTTCTGCCTGGTGGCCCATAGTGTCGAAGCATCGAAAGCTTCCCCTCTGAGTTTGGCCTCTATCACCTTCTCCAATTCCTCTATTGGCACTCGAATTTGCCCCAGGCTGTCTCTTTCCCGAATGGTGACTTGCTTGTCCTCCAAGGATTCGAAATCTATAGTAACGCAGAACGGGGTGCCGATTTCGTCCTGGCGCCTGTATCTCCGCCCTATACTCTGAGAATCGTCATAGTCGGTCATGAAGTCCGGGCACAGCTGCTTGAAGACCTCTTTGGCCAGAGGCGTCAACTTCTCGTTCCTGCTTAACGGCAAAACGGCTACTTTGATAGGAGCTAGAGAATGGTGTAGATGTAGAACTGTTCTCTTTTCTCCTTCGACCTCTTCTTCATCGTAGGCATCAATCATGAAAGCCAAAACAGAGCGATCGACCCCGGCCGAAGGCTCAATAACATAAGGAACATACTTTTCGCCAGCCTCAGCATCATAGTAGCTGAGCTCTCTGCCGCTACACTTGGCATGCTGGGTCAGGTCGAAATCGCCCCTGTTGGCGATGCCCTCCAATTCCGACCACCCCATCGGGAAAAGGTACTCCACGTCGTAGCAGTCCTTGGCATAGTGAGCCAGCTCATCCTTGCCGTGCTGGCGCAACCGAAGGTTCTCTTTCCGGATACCCAGTTTGACGTACCAGTCAAACCTCTCTTTGACCCAGTAATCAAGCCATTTCCCATCAGTCCCGGGCTTTACGAAATACTCCACCTCCATGTGCTCAAATTCTCTGGTCCTGAAGATGAAGTTGCCAGGGGTGATCTCATTGCGAAAAGATTTGCCTATCTGGGCGATCCCTAGAGGCAACTTTTTCCGGGAAGTGGTAACAACATTCTCGAAGTTAACGAATATGCCCTGGGCAGTCTCGGGGCGCAGATAGACAATGCTTGCCTCTTCCTCCACAGGACCCATGAAGGTCTTGAACATGAGGTTGAACATGCGAGGCTCGGTCAGCTCGCCGCCACATTTGGGACACTTCTTGCCCTCTACTGTGTCGGCACGCCACCTCAGGTGGCAGGATTTGCACTCCACCAGGGGGTCTGTAAAGCTATCGATGTGGCCGCTAGCAGCCCAAACTCCCGGGTGCATCATGATCGATGTGTCCAGACCCACTACATCATCCCGATCCTGGACCATGGCCTTCCACCAGGCCTCTTTAACATTGCGCTTAAGCTCCACTCCCATAGGGCCATAATCCCAGCAGCTAGCCAAACCCCCGTATATCTCGCTGCTAGGGAAAATC
>JAOUDT010000161.1 GCA_029859145.1 Dehalococcoidia bacterium | reverse complement strand
TGTCTGGTCTTCAGTACCGGCGCAGGACAATATAGCCCTATGCAATCTAGGGTATGATGGTCCTGCTTCGGAGACTTGGAATCTGCCATAATCCTCTTCCCCTCCTGGTAGCACTAGCCCTCAATCTTAGCCCCACAATGAGGGCACACTCTGTTCTCGCGGGGTAGCGGCTTCCGGCACTTGGGACAATAGAATACGGTCACCTGGCAAGCCCGGCAGTAGGGGAAATCCGCCTCCATTATTTCCACCTCGCAGTAGGGGCAAAAGAGATGCTCTTTTTTCTTCTGTTCCTTTGGCATCACTTCTTTCCTCCTCCTTTCTTCTTGTCCAGGTAGTCTTTTATAGCTTTGTTAAGAGCTTGGGCACCCAGGTTGGAGCAATGAAACTTTTGCTTGGGCAATCCCTTCAGCTCATCGGCCACTGCGCGGGGAGTGATCTTCATTGCTTCATCAAGAGTTTTGCCTTTGGCCATTTCGCTCACCATGCTGGAAACAGCGATAGCGGCTCCACAGCCAAACGTCTTGAATTTAACGTCTTCCAGACGGTTATCTTTGACCTTTATGTAGAAGGTCATCATATCGCCGCATACCGGGTTCCCTACCTCTCCAACGCCATCAGGGTTCTCAATCTCCCCAACATTGCGGGGGTTCATGAAGTGCTCCATTACTTTTTCGCTGTAAACTGGCATACTAGCCTCCTTTGCTGGTCTTCGTAAATTTAGCATAAAGTGGTGACATCTGTCGCAATCTGTCTACGACAGGGGCCAGCACTTCAAGGACATAGTCTATATCTTGGGAGGTATTGTCTAGACCAAAGCTGAAGAGGAGAGAACCCTGGGCCAGCGCATGGGATAGCCCCATGGCAATAAGCACATGTGAGGCTTTAAGCGCCCTTGAGGTACAGGCTGAGCCACTAGTGACAGCGACCCCCTGGCTATTCAACAGCATAAGCATAGCCTCGCCCTCGATAAACTCCACACAGAAGCTGGCATGCCCGGGCAGGCGATCTTGAGGGTGACCGGTCACCACTACATGCTTGATCTTGCTCGGCAATTCTGTCAGCAGGCGATTACGAAGCCGGGTGAGGTGCTCCGTTCGAGACGCCATGTTGGCCTTGGCCAACTCAGCCGCCTTGCCCAGCCCGACAATGGCTGGTACGTTCTCTGTGCCGGCACGCCGTCCCCCTTCTTGCACGCCGCCATCGAGGAACGGTATGATGCGCACCCCCTTCCGTACCCACAGCGCACCGACTCCTTTTGGACCGTAAAACTGGTTTCCTGCCAGACTCAAAGCGTCTATTCCCAGCTCCTTTACATCGACGGGAGCCGTCCCCGCAACGGCCACGGCATCAGTGTGGAAAACCACGCCCTTTTCCTTGGCTATTTTGGCAATCTCCTTTATTGGCTCAATGGTGCCCACCTCGCCGTTGGCGTGCATGATGGACACCAGCACGGTGTCTTTCCTTAGATTTTTGCGCACATCATCGGGGCTAACCATGCCATACTTATCTACCGGAATCAGGCTCAGTTCAAAGCCCCATTTCTCCAGAGTCTTTGCCGAGTGTAGCACCGAAAAATGCTCAATAGCTGAGACTACTACGTGCTTGCCTTTGTTTTGTTGCGCCAGTGCCAATCCTTTGACGGCGAAGTTGTTGCTCTCGGTACCACTGGCGGTGAAGATTATTTCCTCGGCATCGGCTGCGATAAGCTGGGCTACCTGATTGCGGGCATCTTCCATAGCTTCCCGTGCCACGTCACCCCAACTATGAAGACAGGATGGGTTGCCAAAGTCCTCTCCCAAGAAGGGTAACATCGCCTCACGAACCTCAGGGAGAAGGGGAGTAGTCGCCGCATTATCTAAGTATACCTTCCTCATAACCACGCCTCCTTAATGATACGTCTTGCAGCCAATCGTCTCAAATTGCGATGAGAGCTACAGCAGGGTCTAGGGATAAAGCTGATTTCCCTTGTCATCCTCAACTAGTATGGCTGATTCAGGGCAGGTCTTGGCTGCCTCGAGCAGGGTATTATCGTCAACTGAGGAAGGGTCCAGAATCACGGCTTTGTTCTCTGCATCGAGTTCGAAGACCGTTGGCGCATAGGCGACGCAATTACCAACTCCAATACACAAATCCCTATCTACCCTTATCTTCACGATGTACCCCGTCCACGATTTGCCAAGATTCGTCTACTTCTGTCAAGTTCTGATTCACTACGTTACAGACTGTAATTTGTTTTCGGCAAAATGTGCCGACCTAAATCACTTGTCTTGATCTTACAGTGCATTGTACTATCGCCAGACCACCTCACGCATCTTATCATACCCAGTCCCGTCTTTAAGGTCAATTCTTGCTCGGTCCTGTCACAAGGACCATATCCTTTATGAATCAAGCCAGGAATATATAGTTTAACCCTAATATCTCCTTTTTTGGTTAGATTCATAGCAATTATACTATGCCCTGCTTTCTTAGATAGCGAGCTACCCTATAGCTTGGTCGGTCAGGTTTCGAAGAAAGCCCAACTACTGCGATAGTTCGACTAGAGTTCAGAATCTTCTCCTCAATCCTCACTATTGTACTCCCTTGGACGCATATTTCTTGAGAGCACCGTAGAACGCAGCCCAAAAGGGATCAACCAATGGGTGTTCCAGCTTTTTTTCTTTTCCCTCTTCCACCAAGGCCATCCCATACTTGGGATCTACTAGCTCGCCCACGATTGAGGAAGGGATTCCTTTTCGGGACAAAGCCTCCACCACCTCCTCTGCCTTCTGTTCCCGACAGGCGATGACCAGGGTCCCTTCGCTGATAGAGCTGTAGGGGTCAATGGCAAAGAGGTCACATATATCTTCTACGCAATCCTTGATTGTAATCCGCTCCTTTTCTATCCTAATCCCCAGCTTGGCCGCCTGTGACAGTTCAAACAAAGCACCCCATATACCGCATTCAGTAGCGTCATGCATAGCACTAACCCCTCTTTCCCTTACTCCCACACTAACCGCTGTCATCGCGTCTTCCACCACCGACATGTCATAGAATATTTGTTGCGCTCTCTGGCTGAAATCAAGACCAAACCTCTCTTCAATAAGTTGGGGAAACATAGTGGCAAATATGCCTGTGGCTTCGATGGCTGGCCCTTTGGTGATAATTATCCTATCGCCGGCCCGTGCCAATTTTGGAGTGACATACTCATCCTTTTCCCCGACGCTGATTACGGTGGCACCCCCTACCATAGGATAGTGGCAATTTTCGTATCTGGCAGTGTGACCACATACGATCGCAATTCCCAACTTCTCACACTCCCGATGCATGG
>JAOUDT010000160.1 GCA_029859145.1 Dehalococcoidia bacterium | reverse complement strand
GAAAAAGGGTATCTTCAGTCTGTGCATTAGCATTGCCCGAACCGTAAAGTTCGCTGGTGGAGGCCTGGTAGAATTTGATCTTGGGGTTTATTTCCCTGATTGCCTCCAGAATTCGAGTTACTCCCAAGCCGGTTATCTCACCTGCTCCGATTGGCTGTTCAAAAGACGCTCCAACAAAACTCTGCGCTGCCAGATGATATACCTCCTCAGGTTCGGACAACCTGATTGCTTCAGCTACGGACGCGGCATCTATTAGGTCTGCAGGGATCAACTTGAGCTTGTCAAAGATATCCAGATTCTGCAGCCGCCAGAAATTCGGCGTGGAAAGCCTTCTATAGGTACCGAATACCTGGTAGCCCTTGCTCAGAAGGAATCTGGCAAGGTAAGCCCCGTCTTGTCCAGTTATGCCCGTTATTAGTGCCTTTTTTTTCATAGCTCCATCCCTTTCACATTAAGCTTCATTATGATAACAGGTGGCAAAATCCCTGTGGATTGGGCTAGGTCTTCGTGGAACGTTTTCAAGAGCCTAGCACTCTATCACTCACGGGTTCATTCCTAAATTGCTATCTTTGTCCTCCCTTCCGTTAGCAAGTTCAAGAATAGTCCCATGTTCCTCTTTGTTGTCCACCTTACATAGGCTCTGGGATAATAAACATCCCTTTCATCGGCCTGTGTTGGCACAGGGTGTGTAAACTTCAGTGCCTTTTCCGCGAGCAACTCAGGAGGCATATCAACATGACCTCCCGTTAGAACTGTAACCGAAGCCTTGTTGCGGAGTGAGTTCGCCACCAAGCTGATGCTTTTCTCTCCTGCCGGACATACAAAAATACCATCAATTTCCACATCGCCTTTGCGAGCAAGAGCCAATTCCAAATTGTGAATACCAAATGAGGTAATTACTTGAGAGGTGATATCTTTCAAGATCCCTTGACCAAGGACAGCAGCTCTATCACCGAAAGTCAATCCACTTTCCCTGACTGCCTGAATGACAAAAGCTCCAATGCCAGCAAAGACAGCTACGCTATCCTCCAAGCCGTCTGGAACTCTTTCGGACAGGTATTCAGGCACCGTTACCTTGTCATTTGTGGGAATACCTATCCACACTACTCTGTCCCCTATGGCCACGTCCCTTGTTTGGACACCCCTTTCCTCGACAATTCCGATCCCGGTGTTTTTGAATATGGGCGCTTCCTCTACCCTAGTGAGGTCATATACTTTTCTGACAAGGATCTCGTTGTCCTTCAATACGGCTCCTCGCCAATCTCAACCGGCTTGCCCGTTTGAAGCGATTCAATAATCTTGTGGCCCAGGAAAGTAGCACGCAACCCATCCTCCGCCGTTACCAAAGGCTTGGTATCATTTTGAATTGCCCTGGCGAATTCCACCAATTCCATTTTGTGACCTTTGTCAACTTCTGGAAGTCTTATATCGGGCTGGTTTATTCCTTCGACTACCAATTCTTTGAAGTCGTTAACCACGATTGTGCGGTTGCCGGCGAATATCTCTAACCTCTCTTTAGGAAAATCAGGATTTCCCAGATCGCCATAAACTAGACAGGCAACAGACCCATCCTCAAATCTCATCGTCACAATGAAGTTGTCGTCCAAATCAGTTCCCTTGTGGGAGAGAGTACCTCCCTCAGCAAAAATCCTTATGGGGTTAGAGTCTAATAGCCAACAAAGGAGATCAATGAAGTGGCAGGCTTCTCCCAGGATCCAGCCACCACCCTGCACAGGGTCAAAAATCCAGCTATTGGCCGCTGCAAAACCACTAACTACCCTGTAATTTACCATTATGGGGTAGTCTCTGTTTTTAATGAAGCTTTTTGCCTTGATTGACAACGGTGAAAAACGTCTGTTGAAACCGACAGTGAGTTTCATGCCTGTCTCTTTCACCTTTCTCACCACATCCTGGCATTCTTCTACGGTCAAGCCCAGCGGCTTCTCCACAAACACATGCTTTTTGTGTTCCAGTGCTTCGATAGCTATCCTGGAATGCGAGTTGTGACGAGTAGCAATAAGCACTAAATCTACTCTATCGTCCTCCAGGACCTCACTGTAATCAGTAGTGGCACATTCGAATCCAAAATCCCTTCTAGAAGATAATGCAGAAGCCCTACTTTTGGCGGCTACGTACCGTAGATTAAAATAATCAAGACTTTTGAGATTAGGTATATGCGTCCTTCGGGCAAAATCACCAGTGCCAATCACGCCTACGTTCAACGTTTCTACTCTTTGGCGTTCGGTGGGCAACGGTTGGCAGAAGATAACATCTCTTGTGCTTTGATACCCAAGTAAGACTCCTAGAGCTTCACCAGGCTTTTCGATAACCGTCTCATAGGCATCCGCCGCTTTCTCAAAAGGGAATACATGCGTGATAAGGCTTTTGACATCTATCTTCTTCTCCGATACTAGCTCTAGAAACTCCCCCATGTTCCTATTCTCAGTCCAGCGCACCTCCTCCACAGGGTAATCGAGGCCCTTGTCTTCATAATTTTCCTCATATCTTCCAGGACCATAGGAGCGCGAAATGAAGAAGTCTATTTCCTTCTGGTATAAAGGAGTTCGAGGCAGCTTTACAGGCACTGCTCCCACTAAGACTATCCTTCCTTTGTCTCTGCACATCTCCAGAGCCTGCAATAAAGGTTCGGACGATTTGCTTCCAGCGCAAACAATTACACCATCAGCCCCCATTCCTTGAGTATAACTCCTAACTATCTTTACTGAATCTTTTTTGCTTGAATTGATACTAACACTGCATCCCAGCTTCTCAGCCAATTGAAGCCGACTATCAATGACATCAGTCACAGCGATTGTACATCCAGCATTCTTCAAAATTTGGGCAGTGATCTGCCCAACAATACCCATGCCAATCACTACGAAGGTGTCTCCAAATTCAGGTCTGGCCCTCCTAACTCCGTGCATTGCAATAGAGCCCAAAGCTAGAAAAGAAGCTTCCTCAAAGCTCACACCTTCAGGGATTTTGACAAATAAGTTCTTGGGAACATACATTAATGTTGAGTGCGGTGAACCGGCACACGCTACACTATCTCCGATATTTACATTCCCTATTTGGGCGCCTTTCTCAATCACAATGCCAGCACCGCTGTATCCTATTCCTGCGGGAATAGCTGGGAACGGAGACGATGAAGGGCGCTTCAGAATTATGTCCCAAAATTTCCCCTCGGCTATCGTGCTTCTGACTTTTGGCAATAAATCCTCTGTTTGCAGGGCCTTTCTGATTAAGCTCTGTCTAGCACCGGCAATACTAGCGGTCTCGGTGCCCGGGCTGATGCAGGAAAACGAAGGCCGGCATAGTATACCAACTTCATTGCAGCCTGGA
>JAOUDT010000159.1 GCA_029859145.1 Dehalococcoidia bacterium | reverse complement strand
GCTCGCGCCAATTCAGTATCCTCGCCCACGGCCAAGGCCAGTTTATACGTCATATCTCTGGCCAGTCGCACGTTGTCTACAAAAGCTTCAGTCCGGCTAGGGAAGGCATACCACCGGGTGCCGCCCAGACCCGGACCCAGCGTGGTATCGTGAACAACGATGCTGATTTCAAGTCCGGTTCCCTCATCATTCAGGATGACCATCCGCTCGAACGCTTGTCTGGATTCCACATACTCGACGAGTGTTTTTCCGAAATCAGTCATTCATTACCTCCTTCTGCATATCAGAAAACAAAAAGTCTCCAGGTCCGGAGACTGCTTGGATGGATTTCGTTGCTATGGCGAAGCCTGACTCGTGCCAGACTCCTAATATGAAAAGGCACGACCCTGAAACGGCTACTCCCTGGGCGGAGTCTCGTGTCAAGAAACCAGCGTGTCTCTCGAGTTTCCCCTGAGTCCGCACTGCCCTTTGGTTATATGATAGCTCATTTCCAGGAGTTTGTCATTATCCTTGGCGCTATCTACCCGACGAGAGGACACTGACTGCATCTCCCTTCTCGGCAATAGTTCCTGAAGATGTGGAGAAGGCCTTGTTGATGACAGGCAGTCAAATCAGAAGAATGTTCAAGGCGAAGTTGCTTCGCCATGTGGCGAGTTATGCAATTCTCGGCCAATCTGGGGCAGCTACGGTAAAGGCCTCTGGCGCTATCTGTTAGCTTCGGCTCCCCGGCCAATTCTCCCCAGGAGAAGGCAAAGGGGAGTATCACGTTCGCGGTAATTTCACCTGCTTTGCTACGCCCCAGGAGGGCCGACAACTTTGTTTTGCTTCCGACATCAAAATCGAAATGGTCTCGCCAGTAGCCGTCGCCATCCACGGTCAAACCATACTGCAATACGCTGTGCCCCCCTGACGGATGTGTGTCCTTGACCAGCTGCAATATCCCGCCCAGCAAGCCTCTGTCACAGTAGCGCTCAAGCAGGTAGCTTTGGGCAATAATGCGCCGCACTGGTGAGTTGTTGGGGTATATGTGTGATAGGTTCCAGTCACTCTCCTTCATGGTTTCAGCCTTTCTGTTTGGCGACTGCCATATTTGCTCCAATTCTTGGACTTCTCTTTCTGTGACAAGCCCTTCCCGCCCTCTTTGAGAGGGCAATAACCCGGCTGTGCCCAGTAGCAAGGCTTGCTTCAAAGCCAATCCTTCTCTGCATTCGATGAAATTGAGGGGCATTCTGTCGGCAAGGTCTTCGAAAGGCTTTGTGTTTTTGGCATAGCCCAGTGCCCTCATGATGCCTCGGTAAAGCACCTGGCCCGCCGCTTCCTCAATACCTGGCGTTACAAGTGCAGAATCCAGAATTTCAACTCGAAAATTCATTGCCTTCTGGTTGAACCTTTCTTCACCGGCAGTATGCAATATCTTCCTTAGAATTCGCCTATCCATAGGGTTCAGTATCCGAGAGCAAGGAAGTGTACGAGGCAGCAAATAGGCTTGGTGCCGGAGTGCCTCGGCCAAGCACAGCAAGGGAACTGGTTTGCCGTTCTGTAGGAAGGTGGCTGAACTACAATCGTGCCACATCGCAACGTGAAGGATGACGTTGTTATAAGCAGCATCGGTATGATGCCCATGGTCATACCAGTCGCTGGATCTAACATGAACTTCTACGTCCCCTTTCCTCAAACGAAGTCCGTTTACAATGACCGCATCCTGAAAATCCGGGCCGTTATCACCGTTAGTTCTACCGGGGTAGATTACATTGACTTGCTCGTCTTCCGTGGAAGTCAGCTCCGTCCCCAACGCGTGCTGCCATATCAGCGCCGCTTGCTTTTCCGAGAAGTTTATCCGATTACGTGTAATCATAGCCAAAAAAACTACCTATTGCTTTGACCCATCCTGTTTCTCTCCGGCTTTATAGGCAAAACCACTACGCTCAGCGATTATGCTGAGCAGGGTAGCTGATGCTCCGCGGGGCCGGTATATTCCTTTTTCCCATTCGCTGATTGTCTGCTGCCGGGTGCCCATTTCCTCAGCTAGCCTCGCTTGTGTTAAGTTGAGATGGTGCCTGAGCGCCCGGATCTCCTGCTCATTCCATCGTCTTTTGCCCTTTTTTCGTTGCTCCATCAGTTGAACATTATACACGGTTTAGTGTAACAATTCAAGGAGAATGTGCCAAATTCTGGTGAAAACCTCTTGCATTTTTGGTTTTTCTTGATATAATTGAAATTTAGCAAACTCAAGGGTAGAGTGCTAAAATAGATATAGGAAAGGAGGGAATATGGCTAAAATTGAACCTTTGGGAGACAGGGTAGCGATAAAACCCACACCCCAGGAAGAAGTAAGCAAAGGAGGAATAGTCTTACCGGATACAGCCAAAGAGAAGCCCCAGGAGGGGAAGATCATTGCTGTCGGTCCGGGCAGGTTGACTGAAGAGGGCAAGCGTATTGCCATGGATGTGAAAAAGGGAGATAAGGTTATTTACTCCAAATACGCTGGCGCTGAGTTTAAGTTGGATGGCGAAGAGCTGATTATCATGCGGGAAGGCGATATCCTGGCCAAGAAGATTTAAGAAAAGGAGGTAAGCGAATGGCAAAACAAATTATTTTCGGCGAAGAAGCAAGGAAAGCCTTGAAAAGTGGCGTAGATACCCTAACTAATGCTATCAGGGTGACTCTGGGGCCACGCGGGCGACCTGTAGCATTGGATAAGAAATGGGGCGCTCCTTCGGTTCTCAACGATGGCGTTTCTATAGCCAAAGAAATAGAGTTACCTGACCCGTTTGAGAATATGGGAGTGCAGCTAGTGAAGCAAGCAGCCACCAAGACCAATGACCAATGTGGCGATGGCACCAGTACGTCCACCATTCTAGCCCAGGCTATCATTAGCGAGGGCTTCAAGAACATCGCCGCTGGCGCCGATTCTATGGCTCTAAAGCGTGGGGTTGAGAAAGGGGTAGAAGCCATAGTTAATGAGCTCAAGAAAATGTCCATACCGGTGGCTGGTAGAGAGCAGGTAGCACAGGTAGCCGCTATATCGGCTATTGACCAGGCAATTGGCAACTTGATTGCTGACGTTATGGAAAAGGTGGGCAAGGATGGTGTTATCACCGTCGAAGAGGGCAAAGGGCTGCAATTCGAGACTGAATTTGTTGAGGGTATGAAGTTCGATCGCGGCTACATCAGCCCTTATTTCATCACCAACGCCGAGCAGATGAGAGCAGAACTGGATGACCCATACATCCTCATCACTGATAAGAAGATCTCCGCTATAAATGATATATTGCCGGCCCTGGAAAAGATTGTTCAAGTGTCCAAGAATCTGGTTATTATCGCTGAAGATGTCGAGGGTGAGTCTTTGGCTACACTGGTAGTTAATAAATT
>JAOUDT010000158.1 GCA_029859145.1 Dehalococcoidia bacterium | reverse complement strand
TACCAGTTGATAGCTGTTTGGGAATCTTGGGTCTACAACCTGGCTCATTGGTCGTGTTGAAGAAAGGTCAAGATATTTCCCTTGAGGCTATGATGCCTGGTAGCAGGTCCCAAGCTTATCTAGAATTTGGCGTTAGCATTCTTAATCATATTATTTTGGAGAGCGTCCTAGGCGGAGTCGACGACCTAGAGATCGCTTACACAGTAGATTTGAAGGAAGCCCAGGAGCAGATAAGAGAAGGGAAGTATCAGTTGGCTTTCCTGCTACGTCCTCCCGAGCCGGGGATGGTCAAGGCTGTTGCTGACGCCCAAGATAGGATGCCACGCAAATCTACTTATTTTTATCCCAAGCTCCCGGCTGGTTTGGTCATAAATGCCCTGGACTGAGTGAGATTAAGGGAAAGACCAGCTATAGTCTGACTGCTTTGGCGCTGTAAACGCCAGGAAGGGCGCGTATCTCCTGCAAGTCCTCTTCACCCAGAGGCTCATCCAACGCCAGGATCATAAGGGCTTTTCCTCGAGGCTGAAGCCGGGACAGGTGCATGGAGCTAATGTTGATATCGGCTTTGCCCGTGATGTTGCCGATGGTGCCAACAAGCCGGGGCCGATCGAGATGGTCACAGAAGAGGAAATATCCGCCAGTGGGCACGATATCCATCCAGAAATCGTTGACCTGGACGATGTGAGTCTCGCTGTCTCTAACTGTGCCCGATATTGTGGTGGTTCCCGCATTGGTATTGACCTGTAGCGTAAGCAAGTTAGCATAGTTCTGGCATATTGCCTCTTTTTCTTCGCTGATCTTTAGGCCATGCTGAGTGGCGATAAGACCAACGTTGACCAGGTTGATTCTTTCTTCGCTCGCTTGCTGCAGTAACCCGCTGATGAGCGCTGTCTTGATAGGGTTACAGTCGTAATTGGTCACCCCTCCACTATACCTGATGTGTGTTGAGTTAATTTGTCCTTCCATCAGTTGACTGGCGAGGTTACCGATAACTGTGGCTACTTTCATAAATGGGACTAGCTCGGGGCCTATATGTGGGGCATTAACAGCGTATTTGCTGAATTGTCCTTGAAGCACGGTCAAAACCTCCGCGGCAACGTCTTTGGCTACGCTGGTTTGAGCCTCAACTGTGGAGGCGCCCAGATGTGGCGTGACAATTATCCTATCCTCATCGAAGAGAGGACTATCTGTTACTGGCTCGTGGTCAAAGACATCGAAAGCAGCGCCAGCTATCTTGCCAGCTTTGATTGCTTTGAGTAATGCTTCCTCATCAATCACTCCACCCCGTGCACAGTTGATAATACGGGCTGTGGGCTTTAGTTTTGCCAATTCTTTGCTTCCAATTAATTTGTTGGTGGTTGCAGTCAGCGGCACGTGGAGAGTGATGAAATCCGCTTCCTTAAGAAGCTGATCCATAGACACTAACTCTACTTTGAGATTGAGGGCGTAGTCTTTGGAGACAAATGGGTCGTGGGCAATAACGCGCATTTCGAAAGCCTGGACGCGTTTAGCTACTTCGGAGCCAACATTGCCGAGACCAATGATGCCCAATGTCTTATTTCTGATTTCTGTGCCGACAAATTCCTCTCTTCGCCATTTGCCTGATTTAAGGTAGCTGTTTGCCTGTGGTACATTGCGCGCTAGAGCAAGCATAAGGGCGACGGTATGTTCTGCGGCAGCTATGATATTGCCCGTAGGGGCGTTAACCACTACAATGCCGTTCCTGGTAGCAGCATCGACATCAATGTTGTCTATGCCCACTCCGGCTCGGCCGATCACTTTGAGTTTCTTCCCCGACTCAATAGCCTCTGCTCCTACTTTTGTCTGGCTGCGGACAATCAAAGCATCATAATCACCGATTATTGCCTTAAGCTGGTCAGGCTCCAACTTGGTCTTGACATCGACCTGAGCGTAGCTACGCAGAAATTGTATGCCTGCTTCGGCGATCGGGTCAGCAACTAGAATTCTCATCATCTAGCTAGCCTTTCTTTGCTCGGGGTAGAGCTTTGTTTAACGCCTCCAGTATTAATTTGATATCCCTATCATATACTAGTCCGAGATGGCCAATTCGGAAGATCTTGCCTGACAGCTTCTGCTGCCCACCGGCAATGATTACTTCATGCTCTTCTCGGAGTACCTGAATCAATCTGGCGACGTCGATTCTGTCCGTGGCATTTACCGCAGTCACTGTGTTGGAAGCGTATTTCTCGTCAGGGAAAAGAGATAGGCCTAGCGATCGCACTCCGTTTCTTGCCGTCTGGCCTACTCGAGCGTGTCTTGCGAATATATTGTTCAATCCCTCGCTTAGCATCAAATCCAGTGTAGCGTCAAGGGCATAGAAAATGGAGATAGCTGGCGTCCAGGGAGTTTGGCCTTTTTCAAGATAGTCTTTGGCTTTGCTGAAATCCAAATAGTAGCGCGGCATTTTCGCCTTGGAGTGAGCCTGCCAGGCCTTTTCACTTACACTGACCATGGCTAATCCGGGAGGAACCATCCATCCCTTCTGGGAAGCGGTGACCACTATGTCACAATGCCAGTCGTCGGTGGGCAAGCTGATGCAGCCTAGACTTGAGATGGCGTCAACCAGGAGAAGCTTATCGAATTTCTCGACTACGGCGCTTATCTCCTTAATGTCATTGGTCATCCCCGTGGATGTTTCATTATGAGTTGCCAGTACCGCCTTGATATTGCCGTCTGTCCTCAATGCTTCTTCCACGGCATCAAGGCTGACTGGCTTGCCCCATTCGAAGTTCAAATGGGCCACTTCAGCGCCATATTTTTCAGCGATATCGGCAAAGCGCTCGGCAAAGACCCCGTTGGCGAGGGACAAGACCTTATCACCCGGCGATAGAGTATTGACAATGGCTGCTTCGAGGCCGCCGGTACCGGAAGCGGTAAGTACAAAAACATCTCCCTTGGTCTGAAACGCCTGTTTTAGTTTCTCCGTTATCGAATTGAGAATCTTGCCGAATTCCGGCCCCCGATGGTTCATCATCTGTCGCGCCATGGCCTCAAGGGCTTGCGGCGGACAAGGTGTTGGTCCTGGAATACGTAGCTGCATTTCTACCTCCTAATTAGCCCTTTTCTTTATCAGCATCGACGATTTCGGCAAGGCGGCGCTTACCGACTTTAATCTTATCACCAGGTTTGATTTCAATATTCTCATCTTTGACTACCTGTCTGGTTCCATCTGCTCGGACTATCTGAACAGCACCCTGAGCAAGTAGCCTTTTGGCTTCGCTGATGCTGTTCGTAAGTTTGTTATTCACAAGCCACCTTGGGATGTCCCTGCGATGGATCGCTTCAACACTAGCTTTGATGCCGATACTCGCTCTCACTTCTATCTTGTGAAGTTCTCGCGTCTGAAACTGCCCCTGGAAATG
>JAOUDT010000157.1 GCA_029859145.1 Dehalococcoidia bacterium | reverse complement strand
CCTGGGCTCCAACTTCGTTGTTGGCGCTAATAAGCCAGGGTTTCACTTCAAGAACGCCAATTATCCCAGAGATTTCCAGGTCGCCCGTACGACTGATATCGCCCTGGCTCAGGCCGGAGATAGCTGCCCCAAATGCCAGGGCAAATTACGTTCGTCCCGGGGCATTGAAGTGGGACATGTATTCAAGCTAGGAACCTTCATCAGCGAGAGATTCGGGGCATCTTTCTTGGACAATGATGGCAAATCCCGTCCCATTGTTATGGGCAGCTACGGCATTGGACTGGGGCGACTGCTGGCTGCCATCGTAGAGCAAAGCCACGACGACAAAGGTATCATCTGGCCGCCATGCGTTGCTCCCTACCAAGTCTACTTTTGCCCTCTATCGTTGGACAAATCGGCAATCGCTTCTACGGCTGAAAACATCTATCGCGAATTAGAAGAAGAAGGCATTGAAGTGCTCTTCGATGACCGTGACGATTCCGCCGGCGTCAAATTCAACGATGCTGACCTTCTAGGAATACCACTGCGCTTGACCTTGTCTCCACGCACCTTGCAGAGCCACAGCGTAGAGGCCAAATGGCGCACCGAAAAGGAGACACAGCTTCTGCCTTTAGATAATCTGGCAGCACAGGTAAATAGGTTTCTGAAATGAGGCTGCAGAAGGTCAGCGCTGAGCGGCTCTAACCACCTGAGCCTAAGCTCTCAAAGTGGCGGCCAGTTCCTGATGTAGTCTAGCGAGCATCTGTTCTTGGGTTTGGTCCACTTCCTCGTCAGTCAGGGTACGGCTGGGGGACTGGTACACAATCCTTATGGCGAAAGATTTCTTGCCCTCGCGTATTTGCTCACCTCGATAAAGGTCAAATAGCGTCACATTTTTCACCAGTGGAAAGCTTTGGATTATTTGTTCCACGCTGCGATAGGTCACTTGCTCATCCAATACCAGGGCGATGTCTCTAGAGACACTCGGGAACCTCGGAATCGACTGGTACCCTCTTGTCCTGGTAATCTCAGTCAACAGCTTCTCCAGGTCAATTTCTATAAGGCAGACAGTATTAGAGAGCTCAAAGGCTTGCACCACCTTGGGATGCAAATCTCCCACAATACCCAGCTTGTCAGCTCCGACGACTACGTCAGCTCCTTTTCCCGGGCATAAGCCTTCGTCATCGCTGTTCCCAAAACTCGCTTTCAGCCCTAACTGGTTCACAAGACTCTCAACTACCCCCTTGGCATCAAAGAAATCGAGCGTCTCCCTATCAGCTTGCCAGGATAGTTCTGCCCTTACGCCGCTGAGCACAGCGCAGAGCATATCTTTTTCTACAGGCAAATCCTTGCCTTGCGGCAAGAATACCTTGCCGATTTCAAAGAGCCTTATGCCGCCTTGCTCAAACTTCTGGCTATGTGCCAAGGTAGCCAGAAGACCGGCGCGCAGGCTGGTACGCAGGTATTCCTGCTCCCTCGTCATAGGGTTGGCTACCTTTAATGGCGGAGTTCTGAGCTCAAGCTGCGGCGAAACCTTCCGCAACGTTTCCAGGCTCATCAGCGAATAAGTCAAAATCTCTTCGAAGCCAAAGCCGGTTAGGATGTTGCGCAACTTGTCCTTGAGCTCGCCCCGCCGGGCCTCTAGAGACAATTTCGATTTCTGTGGAGGCAAAGGAGAACTAAGTCTGGTCACAGGAACCTTGTCATAGCCGATGATGCGGGCTACCTCCTCCACGAGGTCAGCAGAGCACCTAATATCGCTGCGCCAATAAGGCGCAGACACAAGAATTAGCGACTCTGAGTCGCCCTCCCGGCATTCAAAACCCAGATCTTTCAATACATTGAGAATTTCATCAATATTGACTTTCAAACCTGAAAGGCGTTTCACCTGCCGTGTAGTAAGTGAGATGAGCTCTGGTTTTGATTTCCCGGGATAGACGTCAATTACGCCTTTGGCTGCTTTGCCACCGGCCAGCGCCAGTAGCAATTGAGTAGCACGTTTCAGCGGTACTAGCGGAAGCTCCCTGCTAAGCCCTTTGTCAAAGCGAATCGAGGCCTCACTTTGGAATTGAAGATGGCTGCAGCCCCGACGAATGGCAGCCTGGTTGAAATTCGCTGACTCCAGCAGGAGGGTGCCAGTTCTGCCCGTAACTTCGGAGTCCAGCCCACCCATGATTCCAGCGACAGCGACAGCTCCTTCTTTGTCTGCAATAACCAATATGTCTGCACCAAGAGTGCGCTTTGAACCATCGAGCGTAGTTATGGTTTCCCCTTTCCCAGACCTGCGAACGATAATCTGCCGCCCCCTAAGCTTGTCATAATCGAAGGCGTGAAGAGGCTGACCATATTCCAGCATCACGTAATTGGTAACGTCAACCACATTGTTGATAGGACGCATTCCACAGCTATTCAGGCGCTGTTGCAGCCAAACTGGGGAGGGAGCTATCCTGATTCCCGTAACCAGGCTAGCACAGTACCTGGGACAAAGGTCTGGACTGACTATGTCAACGGAGGCGAAGGAATCAATTGACTTCTCCTTCTCCTCATAATGAACCTCGGGTAGATGGATTGCTTCACCGGTTAGGGCAGCAATTTCTCGAGCAATGCCAATCACAGATAAACAATCCGGGCGGTTAGGCGTTATATCTAAATCCAAAACTACATCGCCCATATAAGCGCTGAGAGGTGCACCTACGGGCGCCTCCGGCGGCAATATCAAAATGCCCTCGTGACTTTCAGAAATTCCCAGTTCTTTCTCTGAGCAGACCATGCCCTCGGAAACAATGCCCCGAATCTTAGCCGGCTTCAGCACGGCAGCTTCTCCGGTGTGTGGATCCATGAGGCAGGCTCCCACACGGGCAAAAGTCACCCTTTGACCGAGGCTGATATTAGGAGCACCACAAACCGTCGTGACCTGCTCAGTGCCCAGGTCAACCGTGGCTAGCTTAAGGCGGTCAGCATTAGGATGAGGATTTAGTGCTACCACTTCCCCAATCACCACGTTATCCCAGGTACCACCCACCGTCTCGATGCCCCTGACTTCCAGGCCAGCCATGGTGAGCTTTTCAGCAAGCTCTCTAGAAGTAAGCTTTATGTCAACATAATCCCTGAGCCATTTGAGGGAAACCTTCATACTGTCACCTTCAAACTCAAAACTGCCTCAAGAACCTGAGGTCATTGCCATAAAAGAGGCGGATATCGTCAATACCATAGCGTAGCATGGGTATACGCTCGACTCCCATTCCGAAGGCAAAACCACTGTAAACATTGGGGTTGATGTCAACGCGTGCCAGCACGTCGGGATGCACCATGCCCGCCCCCAGTATTTCAATCCAGCCACTGTAGCCACACAGCCGACAGCCAGTCCCGTTGCAGGCCAAACAGCTAATGGCTACCTCCACCCCCGGT
>JAOUDT010000156.1 GCA_029859145.1 Dehalococcoidia bacterium | reverse complement strand
CGATATCCCGTTCTCTGGCCCGATATCGGCGGTGCATGTCGGCTACATAAACGATGCTCTAGTTGTGAATCCTCCCTTGGCTCTCTTGGAAAACAGCCTGCTCGATGCAGTCATTGCCAGCACCAGTAAAGACATTGTGATGGTGGAAGCAGGTGCCAAGGAGGTTTCTGAAGAGATACTGCTCGAGGCAATTAAATTGGGACACGAGGCTAATCAAGAGACCATTAAACTGCAGGAAGAGCTACGGCGAGCTTATGGCAAAGCCAAGGTGGAAATCAAATCTAAGGAACTTGCTCCTGAGCTTTCATCGCAAATCGCCGCAGTGCTGGCTGAGAAATTAGGCCAAGTTCTAGAGGAACGAGAAAAACTGCAAAGAGACAAAGCTTTGGCATCTCTCAAGGAGGAAATAAAGAGCAAGCTAACCGATTCTTTCTCTGAAGATGGAATCAATATTGCTTTTGAAAGCCGACTCAAAGCTGCGGTGAGAGAAAGAATATCGCAGACGAGGCGACACCTAGATGGGCGCCAAAACAACCAGATTCGTCCGGTTAGCTGTGAAGTTGGCATCCTTCCTCGCACCCATGGCTCAGGATTGTTTGCACGTGGGGAAACACAGGTGTTGACTATTACCACTCTGGGGTCTACGAGTCGCGAACAGTTATTGGACGGATTAGGTCTGGAGGAGACCAAACGCTTTATGCATCATTATAACTTCCCTCCCTTTTCTACTGGTGAGGTGAAACGAATAGGGACCACGGGGAGGCGAGAGATCGGGCATGGCGCTTTGGTGGAACGTGCCATTGCACCTGTACTGCCATCGGAGAGTGATTTTCCTTACACTATACGTCTGGTTTCCGAGGTGCTTAGTTCTCACGGAAGCACGTCCATGGCTAGCGCCTGTGCCTCGACTCTTTCCTTGATGGATGCAGGTGTGCCTATAAGGGCGCCTGTGGCTGGAATAGCTATGGGTTTGGTCACCAGAGAAGACGGGGGCTATGTTGTTTTGACTGATATTGTGGGTATGGAAGATGCCTACGGCGACATGGATTTCAAAGTCGCTGGCACAGCTCGCGGGCTCACTGCTTCGCAGCTCGATACTAAGCTTCAGGGGATACGTTATGACATCCTGGCTGAAGCCCTAAGGCAGGCTCGTGAGGCGAGGCTAGAGATACTGGAGAAAATGCGTTTGGCTATTAATGCTAGTCGGCCCGAACTCAGTCCCTATGCCCCTAGGATGTATGAGATAAAGATCGATCAGAGTAAGATTGGCAGCGTCATCGGTCCAGGGGGTAGGATTATAAGGTCTATCATAGAGGAGACCAAAACAACTATAGACATAAAGAACGATGGAACAGTTCTCGTTGGCTCTCCGAATGAAGAGGCAGCCCAGAAGGCAGTCAAAATAATTCAAGACCTGACTCGGGAAGTGGAGCAAGGAGAGATTTACACTGGGAAAGTCACCAGGCTGTTCAACTTTGGTGCCATGGTAGAAATCTTGCCGGGGAAGGAAGGTCTTGTTCATATTAGCGAGCTAGCAGACTACCATGTGCCTCAAGTCGAAGACGTGGTTAAGGTGGGTGATGAAGTAATGGTAAAGGTTATCGGCATTGATGGTTCTGGTAGGATCAACTTATCGCGTAAAGCAATACTAGAAGGACTCTCCAATGTCCCTGGAGCTAAGGCCAGTAACTCGTCGGCTCCAAAGGATCATCGAAGGAAATTTGTTCATTCCCGTGACAGGAGTGAGCAGCATGGCAGACGCAGTAAATAAACTGCTTTGCTGACGGGGGGAGAAAGGGAACATGGCTTCTTCTCTAGAACCTATAAGAGTAGTGATCAATGGCGCTTTTGGTAGAATGGGGCAAGAGATAACTAAAGCCGTGGTTTGCGAGCCCGGCTTGAAGGCGGTGGGCGCTGTGGAAAAGGAGGTAACTCAACAGTATCTCCCTCTAACTGAAGCTTCCGACCTGATAGTCCTTTCTTCGGATTTGGATTCACTTTTGAAGAGTTGCGATGCAGATGTGGTGGTGGATTTCACTAGTGCCGATGTGTCCATGGCAGCTGCCCGCACTGCTATTAAACAGAGAGTCAACATGGTAATAGGCACCACAGGCCTCTCTCAGGAGAATTTGGCGGAGATAGAAAAACTGTGCCAGGTTCATAAAGTAGGGGCGATAGTGGCACCCAATTTTTCTCTAGGGGCGGCACTTATGATACATCTGTCTAGACTTGCTGCTAAGTTCTTCAATCACGCTGAGATTATCGAAATGCATCATGATAAAAAAGCTGATGCCCCTTCTGGAACTGCCATCGCTACAGCAAGAGCGATGGCGCAAGCTCATGGCAAACCGTTTATGTATCCGGAAATTACACGCGAAGTGCTCAGCAATACCAGAGGGGGAGAAATGGATGGCATAGCTATCCATAGCTTGAGATTGCCGGGATTTATAGCTGGACAAGAAGTTGTATTTAGTGGAGCAGGTGAAACTCTAGTCTTACGTCACAATGCCATAAGTCGGGAATGTTATCTGCCTGGCGTTATCCTGGCAATCAAGGAAGTAACAAAGCGCAAGGGTCTGACTTATGGGTTGGATGCCCTACTAAAGTTATAGGAAATGTCATGGAAGGATTCAACGTAGCTGTTGTTGGCGCTACCGATATTGTAGGTCAAGAAGTTGTTAAGGTATTGGAGCAGCGCAAGTTTCCCGTAGCTTCCATACAGTTACTATCCACTCAGTATTCGTCTGGGGTGAAAATCCTGTTTAATCATCGGAGAATTGAGGTTAGGGAAGCGAAAACGGAGGCATTTCGCGATGTTGATATTGCCTTTTTCTGTGCTGACGCTGATGTTAGTCGCAGGTTAGCGCCCTTGGCTGCCCAAGCCGGAGCAGTGGTCATTGATGCTAGTAGCGCTTTCAGGATGGACCCCACGGTGCCCTTGGTAGTTCCGGAGGTCAATCCTGGGGATGTAGAATGGCACAAAGGGATAATTGCCAGTCCGAAGTGCTCCACAATCCAAATGGTGGTTGCGCTTTATCCCTTGCACAAAATCAATCCCATGAAGCGGATTGTACTGAGCACTTACGAGTCGGTATCAAGTAGTGGCAGTGCTGCTCTGAAAGAAATGACAAATCAAGCACGGTTTGTTTTGGAAGGGCGCCGTATTTGTCCTCATGTCTATTCTCATCAGATAGCCTTTAATATACTTCCAGAGATCGGCGTCTTTTTGGACAATGGATATACTAAGGAAGAACAGAGAGTGGGGGAAGAAACCCGCAAGATATTGCATGTTGAAGGCGTAGCTATTTCGGCCACCTGTGTCCGCGTTCCTGTTTGGTTTGGGCATAGTGAGGCAGTCAACGTAGAGTTCAGTTCGCCCATTACGCCTGAAGAAGCTAAGAAGATTTTGGCGCAGGCTGTGGGAGTCAGGGTACTT
>JAOUDT010000155.1 GCA_029859145.1 Dehalococcoidia bacterium | reverse complement strand
GAACAGGCCTTGAGGCTGCCTGAATCGGTAGCGGAGGTGTAAATTATGATGACCACCAGTACTTTGTACGATTCGCTAGTCAAAATAGTCGGCAAGGATTTCGTCTCCGACCAGAAAGAGGAGCGCTATTTCTATGCCAGGGACGGCGGGCTTATGCCCCCGCACGAACCCGACTTTGTGGTCATGCCCAAAACGACCGAAGAGGTGCAGAAGACAGTGAAGCTGGCAAACAGAGAGAAGGTGCCCATAGTCCCCGTAGGAGCAGGGCTGGCATTGACCGGTCTGGTCATCCCTCAAAAAGCCGGCATTGTGCTGGATATGAAGCGGATGGACAAAATCCTGGAGGTAAATGAGAAGGCCAGATACGTTGTCGTTGAAGCCGGCGTTACCCAGGGTGCATTGAAAAGTCATCTGCAAAAACACCATCCTCACCTACGACACAGCATACCTGACGCTCCGCCGATAGCCACCGTCGTCGCTAACGCGGTAATACACGGACAGGGGCGCCTATCACAGCAGCACGGTTTCAACTCCGACATGGTCTCCGGCCTGGAAGTTGTCCTGCCTACGGGAGAACTCTGCCGCATCGGTTCCTGTTCAGTATCTTCGTACTGGTTCTCAAAGGGAGCGCCGCTGCCCGATTTGTCCGGACTCTTTCTGGGCTGGTTCGGCACTACTGGCATAATCACCAAATTAGGCCTGAAGCTTTACCCCTGCAAGAAGATGAGGGATGTGATGGTGTTCTTGACAGACAAGGCTGAGCTGGTCCCGGACATTATGCTGAGGCTTAGCCACACTGAGATGATTGAAGATGTGGTGGTCTCGGCCGCTCCCTTGCCTTTGAGATTCCGGGGCACCTTCTGGGTAATGGCTTACATAACCGGCGATTCTGATGAAGAGCTTGAGTTCAAGCGCAAGATGGTGTGGGATTCTCTCTGGCAGGATTTTGAAAGCCGGGATGTGGGCTTTTTGAGCATTTCACCAGACATGAAACCACCATTGATGTCAATGCCTTCCAAAGACACAACCAGATTTGCGGATGTGTCTAAAGGCGGCGGATTTCAGTATGCCGGACCCATCACCCCCATCGAGAAATTTCCAGCTTTCATCAGTAAACTGGAGGAGGTAGCCGCAAAATATAGTGTCTTCTATGCATCCACGACGCGGCTCATCGGCGCCGGGCATTGCATGATGTTCTCTTTCTCTTTTTCCTTTAATAGAGCCAATGCTGATGAGATGGCAAGAGCCAAAAAGGCTCTAGATGAATGCAGCAAATTCGCCCTGGAGGAAGGGGGCGTGCTCTGGAAGGCAGACATCTACGAACAGAAATTGCTGATGGACAGGATGGATCCCAATACGCTTGTGCTTATGAAAAAGATAAAAGAGCTCCTGGACCCCAACGGAATCATGAATCCTGGCAACTGGGAGGTAGGATAATGCAAAAATATGTCAGCCAGATCCATAGATGCTTCAGATGTGGCTACTGCAAGTTCCCCGCTGACTATTCGAGCTTTAATTGCCCTTCCTACAGAAGGTTCAGGTTTGACAGCTATTCTACCGGCGGACGGCTCTGGCTTATTTATGCCTGGCTGAGGGGCGAAATCGATTGGTCAGAGCACCTGGCCGAAATCCTTTACACATGCACGACCTGTAAGAACTGCACTGAGCAATGTCCCATGAAGTTTGCTCCTGATATCGTGGACTGGATTGTCGGAGCCAGGAGCGATATGGTCGAGAAAGGGAAAATACCAGCCCGTGTGGCGCGCTTCTTCGAAGCTGTCTACGGATACGGAAATCCTTTCAAGCAGCTCAGGAGCGACAGGGCTGCTTGGGCAAACGGCGCCAAAAGGTATGCGCAGGGAGACGAATACCTCCTGTATGTCGGCTGCCTGGGCTCGTACGACGAAAACGGACAGAAAATGGCCAGGTGCCTGGTAGATATCTTGAAGGCCTCAGGGGTTTCCTTCGGGATACTTGGCGAACAAGAAGAGTGCTGCGGCAACGAGATATACATGTTGGGTGAAACAGGACTGTTTCAGAATCTGGCCGAGAAAAACAGCCTGAAATTCAAGGAGCTCGGCGTTGGCAAGGTGATTACGCTGTGCCCGCATGGCTACAACACGATGAAGAACCTTTACCCGGCGTCAGGTGGCAACTTCAAGGTGTATCACTACACTCAAGTCCTCAATGATTTGATCAAGAAGAACAAGATAGAACCTGCGCGAGCTAGGGCAAGAGTCACCTACCACGACCCCTGTTTCCTTGGGCGTCACAATAATATCTATGACGAGCCGAGGCGGATATTGCAGGCTATTCCCGGCATTGAGCTGGTGGAGATGGAGCGGAACAGGAAAGACGCTTTCTGCTGTGGCGGCGGCAGCGGCAATTTCGTTACCGACCTTCTGGCCGGCAGTGCCGACAGCCCGGCACGGGTCAGGGCCCGGGAAGCCTATGAAACGGGAGCCGATACTCTGGCAGTGGCCTGCCCCAGTTGCCTTACCATGCTCACCGATGCCGTGAAGGCAGAGAACCTGGATGACAGGCTCGCCGTCAGAGATGTTTCGCAGATTCTGAAAGACCTTTCGCCTGCCAGATGAGCCCGTGAATCGGCCCTAGAGAATCAGGTTCTGTAAGCTCCCCATTATCAGTACCGCAACCAACATTACTCCAATAGCCTTGAACAGGTCTCTTACGCCCAGTTCCCGGGCCAATATCACGAAGGTAGCCACGCAGGGAAAAAACATAGCCAGGACCGTGCTGCTGATGACAAGCTGCTTGGCCGGCAGAGCTAAGGAGGCCAGCATGCCCATAGCCGCATCTTTACGCAGAAAACCGACGACCAGGGCGGCAACTGTCTCCTTAGGCAGCCCCCATAGGCCGGTCACTACCGGGGCGGCGATATCAGCAATCGCGTGGAAGACTCCTAAAGTGTACAGGATATTCACCACTAGCACGGTGCCGAGGATTATAGGCAAGGCTTCTTTAACAAAGCCAGAGACCCGCAGCCAGAGTTTTTCACCAATGACCCGCCACGGCGGCAAGCGATAGGGGGGAATCTCCACCAGAAGTTCCGGATTAAATCCTTTGATGCTACGATTAAGGATTAGCCCTATGATAACCCAGGATATGAACAGGCTACCGTAAACCATAGCCACGTATCCTACCCCCTGCTCCCCCACCACTCCTATTATCATAGCCTGCAAGGCAGCACAGGGAACGCCGATAGAAATCAGAGTCGCGGCGATGAACCTCTGTTTACGGCTCTCCAGAATACGGGTTGCCATGATGCCGGGCACATTGCATCCAAAGCCCAGAATGGTGGGAATGATAGCATAACCGTGCAGTCCCAGCCGGTGCATTATGGTGTCCATCAATACGGCCAGACGCGGCAGGTAACCGACATCCTCCAGTATTCCTAACACCAGGTAGAAAGCGATGATATA
>JAOUDT010000012.1 GCA_029859145.1 Dehalococcoidia bacterium | reverse complement strand
GCGCAGCGACTCCAGTGTGATGTGGCCAAACTCAGGGAATTCGTCCAAGAAAAGTACCCCATGATGTCCCAAGCTGATCTCCCCGGGCTTGGGCCATTGCCCTCCTCCCACCAAACCGGCGTGGGAAATAGTGTAGTGGGGAGAGCGAAAAGGACGCTCTACCATAATGGGTGTGTCCTGCGGCAGCAATCCACAAACGCTATAAACCTTGGTCACCTCGATAGCTTCCTCCATAGTCAACAGGGGGAGTATTGAGGGCAGAGACCGAGCCAGCATAGTCTTGCCGCTCCCCGGTGGGCCACACATTAGAATGTTGTGTCTTCCTGCCGCTGCTATCTCCAGAGCTCTCTTGGCATGTTCCTGACCCTTTATATAGCTGAGGTCAGAGGCGTAGATAGCGCGAAATTCCTGCTCCCAATCTAGCTCGCTATGGTATTCAGGGATGACCGCTTCACCTTGAAGGTGCACGACCAGCTGCGCCAATGATTCCGCAGGGAATATGTGTATATTGTCTATAAGGGACGCCTCCCTAGCGTCATCGGAAGGCATAAACACAGTTGCTAGGCCTCTGTCACGGGCCAAAGCTACCATGGGTAATATCCCATGGGTATGACGTAGCTTGCCATCCAAAGAGAGTTCTCCCAAAAAGATACTGCCGGAGACGTCGGCGTTGAGCTGCCCTGAGCTCATCAGTATACCTACGGCAATGGGTAGGTCGTAGGCTGGGCCTTCCTTTTTCAAATCGGCTGGAGCCAAATTGACAGTGATACGTCTATTGGGGAATTTGTAGTAAGAGTTCCTTATGGCTGACCTGACTCTCTCCCTGGCCTCCTGGACTGCTTTGTCTGGTAGTCCAACGATCGTGAAGGAAGGCAGGCCTGGTGACAAATCCACCTCCACTTCGACTACAGCCCCCTCCAGACCCACCACAGCAGCACTTTTTACCTTGGCCAGCATTTCGACAAAGCTTGCTTCGACTAACTGAGTCTCAGTCTCCCTCCCCTAGAAATTCCTCAATTTTCTTGACCAGTTCTCCATTCTCCTCCCGAGATAGCACAAGGTTGCTTTCCAGTCTGTTGATATAGTCATCGATTTGAGGAAAACGAGACCTTGCCACGGCTAGTTGCTCATTCTGTTCTCCAATTTCCTGATCCAAATCACTAAAGTCAATTCTCAGGCCTAATCTTTCGCTCAAGAAGCTCAGAACCTTTCTTTGAGCCTGCGGATCTTCCATAGCTGCTAGGTAAAAAGGTATGAGCACCCACACGCTCACCCCGGGGATATTCCTTTCCCTGGCTAGCCATAACAGAAAAGAATTCAGTGTTGGCCTTTCGCCAGGTTGAGTTTGATAATCCATATCCCTGTTCAAGTCATCTTGTGTCAACACTTCTTTCATTTCTGTCGAGTTAACTACGGCGATCAACTGGCGGGGGGCGGTATGAGCACTAAAGCTAATCATAGCCCCGAGGACATAGAGCTCCCTTACCCGGCAATGACGCTCAGCCACATCCAGAACCGAGTTTAGAAATTTGTACCACTCAGCCAAGGGAGAGTCAGTCCGCAAAATTGCCAGTTCGTGTTCCGGGCAAGCGTAGAACTTGCTCTCAGGAAATCTGGCTATATTGTCTTTTATGGCAACCCCACCCATGGGAAAGAAATCCTCGGGGTCGACCTCCGCAAATTCTTGCCCATTCAGCTTCAAATTCAAGTAGTCGGTGACCTTTCGTCCCAAGTCCCCAGCGTCTTCGCTCCAACCCAGCACTAAAGAGGATCGGGGAAGGTCCGGTTCTTGATAAATTGTAATAGGATAATTCTGGTTCAACCTCCCTCTCCTCGCTTCTTAAAGAACTTCTCAACATCTTCCACAATTTTTTTCTCTTCTTCTTCAGTAATCGGCCCGGGCTCCGCCGGTTGAGTGTAAGCCACATGCTTTAACCTATCCAACTGCCCCCTTATTTCCAAGGGGATCTGTTGGTAAAATTCTTCAATTCTTTGCTGCACCTTTTGGTCCAACTCATCCAGGGTGTCCAAGTCAACCTCTACTCCCAGACTGCGGCTGAGGACTTCCAGCACGGACTTCGAAGCTTTGGGGTAGGACAACGGCAATCCCTGAAGATATACTGGTATCTCACCCATCAGGCAAATAGCCTCAAAACCTCTTTTTTTGGCAACTCCCAGCAAAAGTCCATTCAAGCCGGTGATATTTCCGTGTCCTCCCCTTCCTTCGATGTCCGACATAAGTACAGTATTACCATATCGTCTTATCTCAGCGACTAAACCTCTGCTATTGGGTACAGCCCAGACTCTGGGCTTTGCAGTATGGTGAATCAAAGCCACAGCCGCTCCCGAAGTATAGACTCTGTGACATTTGAATTTCTCAGCGACATCCAGAACTAGGTCAGCCATGCGATAGGCCTTTTCCCCCTCAGCATACATCCTCCCTCCTTCCGTGGGTTGTTCTTCTCCGATGAAGAATATTATCTCTTTTCCTCCTAGTCTCTTGAAATAAAATTTGCTGCTGGGAAATTCCAGGTATTCCAAGACTCCCTTCCTAATCAAGACTCGCTTGGGATAAAAGAATTCCCAGGGCTCAATTTCTCCGAATTCCTCTGCCTCCAATATTCCCCTCAAAGTATCGACAGCGATTATCCCGATATTGCCTATTCCCGGCCAACTAGCTATCAAAGTCGGATTCTCAAGCTGTGGCTCTTGACGAAGTCTAATTCCCATCGCACTCCCCAAATCTGATTTTATATTATATACTATCTTCTCGTGTGCCGCTGTGAAAAAATGGCTGTCCCCTATTTATGAGGAGATAATTGATGGGAAATTGGGAGAAGGACCTTTCACCGATCGCCAGAGAGAGATTGGCCAAGATCGGCCAATTGACCGAAGAAGAAAAAGAGAGGATGATAGATTCTGAGAAGGTGAACTCCCTACTCTCAGAATTTTACCAAGGTCAAATCAACCCTGAAAGCTTGTGGAAGAGACTGAAGCAAGAAGGAAAGCCATCCCTGCTGAGGGAAGCCCAGGTGAGACTGTTGGATTCGCTTAGTTTCAGGATTCCTCCTGTTGAGCTGCAAACAAAAAGGGAAGGAATTCTGGCGATAGAGACTCTAAAGGAGGAACAGAATACCTCCGTGATTGAGTTGAATCTGAACCGGCTGGAGGAATTGCAGAAGAGGTACAAAGCAGAAATAGAACAGGCCTACGATGGTATCAGAGCCGAGGTGGAAAGAAATCCGCGACTCAGGGTAAAACAAGTTCAGCAAGGACAAAACACCGTGCTCATTCAACTGACTGTTGACGAGGCGATAAAACAGCTTCCTCAATGGCAAGATTTCCTCTCCAACCAGGAAAAAAGATACAGCCAAGAGTTTGCAGTAGTCATAGAAAAGTCAAAAAGGGACCTAAAATAAAGGATGTTATACACCTACAGCGGCAGCAGTGGCATGCAGCTTACTGTCAGAAAGGCTAACAGAGATCTCTTTTTGAGTTCACCTCCGCAGCTCTATTCGGAGCTTGACCGATGGCCTACCGCTGCCATCGATGAGAATCCCGACTTCCCGTCGACTAGCGCCTTTCCCGTCTAGTGTGTACTATATGTCGCTATATAGCTGAAACTCATAGGGATGTGGCCTAGCTCGCAGTGAATTGACTTCCTTGTTCAGTTTGTATTCAATCCAAGCGTCTATCAAGTCCTCGGTAAAGACTTTGCCCTTCAGCAAGAAGTCATGGTCGTCCCCTAGGGCACCTAGGGCATCTTTTAGAGAACTGGGCAAAGCCTTAACGCCGGCTCGCTCCTCCTCGGGCATCTCAGCAATCTCAATTTCAAAGGGGCCGAATCCTTCGGCGGTCGGGTCTATCTGATTCTCAATTCCGTCAATACCTGCCATAAGCATAGCTGACAGAGCTAAATAGGGATTACAGGTAGCGTCCGGTGGGCGGAATTCTATTCTGGCCCTCTGTTTATTTACATCATACATTGGTATACGAACAGCCGCTGTTCTGTTACCCGCAGCAAAGAAAAGATTCACCGGGGCTTCATAGCCTGGGATAAGTCTTTTGTAGGAGTTGGTGCTAGGACTGGTAAATGCTAGGAGTGCCGGGCCGTGTTTTAATAAGCCGCCAATGTAATTCAAGCCCAGTCGGCTCATGCCGGCATAGCCGTTTTTATCATAGAAGAGTGAAATCTTACCATCAGATAGATACTGGTGGACGTGCATACCATTACCAGCTTCTTGGTAAAGCGGCTTGGGCATAAATGTCGCCACCTTGCGACTCTGGCAGGCAATATTCTTGATTAGATACTTCATTAGCATCACTGCATCTGCCGAGGCTAATAGGGTATCGTGCAGCACCTCTATCTCCACCTGTGCTGCGCCAACCTCGTGGTGGTGATATTTCACTGATATTCCAGACTCTCCTATTAGCTTTATCAACTTTGACCTTAAGTTAAACGTGCTGTCGGCGGGTGGGATGCCGTGATACCCGGCCTGCGAAGGAATTTTATACCCCAAATTCGGGTTCTCTGCCCTTCCCGTATTCCAAAAGGCTTCACCGGAATCGAGATAATAGGAGGCTTGATTCACGTCTGAAGAATATCTGATCTCATCAAACACGTGAAACTCGAGTTCCGGGCTGAAGAGAGCGACGCCTTTCTGGATTGAAGCCATATACTGCTCCGCCCTCCTGGCCACATTGCGTGGATATCTAACGTAGGGTTTCCCGTCAGGTTCGATGATATCGCAAAGTATGCTGAGTGTCCTAAGGTCGGGAAAACGGTCGATGATGCAAGTAGCATTGTCTGGTATTATTCTCATATCTCCAGCGGCAACCTTCTTGTAACCAGGATAGCTAGAGGCGTCTATCCCGATACCATCGGTGAATGTCGACTTACTCAACTGGCTTGCCGGTATCGTCACATGATGCCAGCGACCGATTAGATCAACTACCTTGAAATCCACCATTTCAACACTCTGATCCTTGACAAACTTGAGTATTTGTTCATTCGTAAGAACCATGACTGCCTCCTATCACTGCTATCCACATGGCCTTTACCACCGGCCACGACCTAGGGTGGTTTGGGATCTGACAGGAATCGATTTTCCTGGCGCCTCGTGTAAGTGGCTGCTATCAAACCATAACTTATAGCGGAAGTCAACCGAGCATCAATGAGATCCCTCAGTGGCGGGATTTCTTATGCAGTCAGGAATAAAGATACACAAAAGAGTTTGCGCCATAGACAAAGAGGCAAAAAAGAGACTTGAAGTGAAGAACTCTATATGCCTATAGCTACGGCAATGGCATATTCCTTAGTGTCAGACAGGCTAACACAGACCTCTTTCAAATCTAATCTCGTCGCTTTGTTCAATGCTTGTCCATGAAGTCTTACTGATGGCCTGCCATCATCGCCAGTGATAATCTCAATTTCACGCCAGGCGATACCTGTCCCTCCTTCTCCCAGGACTTTCATCACCGCCTCTTTGGCGGCGAATCTCGATGCTAGGGACGAAAGTCTATCCTGGCAAGTCTTGAGCTCCGTTTCAGCGTAGACACGTGTCAAGAAACGCTCTCTGCCCCGGTTGACTGCTGACTCAATACGCTTTATCTCGACGATGTCGACACCAACGGATGCCACTTACTCCCTCTCTCTAGCAGGCCTTGAACAAACTGATCAATGGAACCGATATACGCCAAGCTACAAGATTGGCAGGTACCTGGCAAGCTCGTAGTCGGTGACATGGATGCGATAGCGGTCCCACTCTATTTTCTTATTCTCGATGAAAGCATTGAAAACATGGTCACCGAGGGCTCTCCGCACAAGTTCGCTCCTTTCAGTGAGTTGAATTGCTTCAAAGAGACTAGCCGGTAGACTGCCAATTCCTCGCTTTCTTCTTTCTGCATCTGGCATATGATAAACATTGGCTTCCACGGGTTCCGGAGCCTGCAATCCTTCTTCAATTCCTGCTAGTCCAGCAGCCAGCATCACACTGAAGCAGAGATACGGGTTACATGCGGGATCAGGAGAACGAAGCTCGAATCTGGTCGCATCTTCTTTGCCTGGCGTGTATTCCGGTACTCTAATCAAGTCGGAGCGGTTGCGCGTCGCCCAGGAAATGTAGGCCGGCGCCTCCCAGCCGGGCACCAGTCGTTTATAGGAATTGATCCACTGGTTGGTGACTGCGGTGAACTCTGGGGCATATTTCAGAAGTCCAGCAAGGAAGCTTAAAGCCATTTTGGAGAGGTGATACTTACCATTCTTATCGAAAAAAGCATTACGGTCCCCCTTGAATAGCGATTGGTGCACGTGCATTCCGCTGCCATTAATGCCAAGGATCGGCTTGGGCATGAAAGTGGCATAGACCCCATGCTTCAGCGCTATCTCCTTGACCACAATACGATAGGTCATCACACTATCAGCCATAGTCAAGGCGTCAGCATAGTGCATGTCGATTTCATGCTGACTAGTAGCAGCTTCATGATGGGACTTATCAACGCCAATGCCCATGGCCTCTAGTGCCAGCACAGTTTCTCGTTTCAAGTCATCCGCTGCCCCAGGCGGGGTCATGTCAAAGTACCCTCCGGCGTCCAAACCTTCACAGCTTTTTGAGTCCTTAAAATAGAAGTATTCCAGTTCGGGGCCGACGTAGTAAGTGTAGCCAAGAGTTGCAGTTCTTTCCAGATTCTTTCTCAACACAAACCTGGGGTCGCCTTCGAAAGGCTCACCTCCGGGTTTCAAGATGTCACAAAACATGCGGGCTACCGTTGTGTGCTCCCCGGGCGTCCAGGGAAGTAATTGGAAGGTATCAGGGTCAGGCATAGCAACCATGTCGCTTTCATCAATACGGGCGAAGCCTTGAATTGAGGAGCCATCAAAACCCATCCCTTCCTGCAAAGTCGTCTCCAGTTTGTCTATGCCGATGGAAAGGCTTTTGAGGAAACCCAGAATATCGGTGAACCATAGCCAGACAAATCCTACATCATGCTCTTTTGCCGTCTTTAGAACATATTGCCTTGCTTCCTCTCTGCTTCTCTTGTCTGTCATGCTTTTCCTCCTTATTTTGCCTATTATATCAAGCTACCCTTCCCTGAATTGATTGGTGATTGGCAATCTCCTATCCCGGCCGAAGTCTCTGGGGGTAATCTTTATGCCAGGAGCACTCTGGCGACGCTTATATTCACTTCTATCCACCAAGCGAGCAACTCTTACGACTGTGGCACGGTCAAAACCCATGGCCACAATCTGGTCAATCGCCAAATCGTCTTCAACATAGGCTTTTAGGATGGGATCCAGTATGTCATACGGCGGCAGGGTATCAATATCTCGTTGGTTTGGCCTCAGTTCAGCCGATGGCGCCTTAGTGAGAACACCCACCGGCATCAGTTCTTTTTTTTCTCCTTTTTGATTCCTGTACTGCGCCAACTTGTAGACCATTGTCTTAGGCACGTCTTTAAGAGGAATAAATCCTCCAGCCATATCACCATAAATGGTAGTATAGCCCGTCGCGGTCTCGCTTTTATTGCTGCACGCAAGCACCAGCCAGCCAAACTTGTTGGACAGGGCAAAAAGAATATTGCCACGAATCCTTGCTTGGATATTTTCCTCCGTGGTATCCGGTTGAGCATCTTTGAAAGACTCAGTCAGCGTCTCCAAATAGGAGCCAAACGTTTTCTCGATAGGTATCACCCTGAAATCTATACCCAGATTTCTGGCCAAGGCTTCAGCATCTGATTTGCTGCCAGACGATGAGTAACGAGATGGCATGGAAACGCCTATGACATTCTCAGATCCTAGCGCGTCCGTTGCTATGACCGCTACGAGGCTTGAGTCAACTCCGCCTGATAGGCCGATAACTACTTTCTCAAAACCATTCTTGCGCACATAATCTCTAACCCCGAGAACAAGTGCCTGGTATATCTCGGCAACATCACTCAACTTCTCAAGTTGCCTTGCTGGCAAAGGCGGCTTGGCAGCAACAGGGCCCCCATGTGGCACTTCGAACTTGACAACCCGTCCCAATTCTTTTTTTACCCACGGTGTTTCTTTCCTCCGGCGAGGGTCATGCAACTGTGAACGAAATACCGATTCCGTATCCAAATCAACCACTACGAGGTCTTCCTCAAATTGCTTCCCTCGTCCAACGGGCTCCCCCTTCTCGTTGAAAACTACGCTGTTGCCATCGAATACCAGCTCATCTTGCCCCCCAACCAGATTGTTGTAGACAACGATAGCTACATTGTCGGCTGCCCTAGTGGCGAGCATCCTCTCCCTGGAAAGCCCTTTGCCAGCATGATATGGAGAAGCGCTTATATTGACCAACAATCTAGCCCCAGCATAAGCTTGCACCGTTGCTGGCCCAGTCTCGTACCAAATGTCTTCGCAGATGGTTATGCCTATGCCGATGCCATGAATTATGAAAATGGGACATTCTTTCCCCGCTTGAAAATACCTATTCTCATCGAACACGCCATAGTTTGGCAGATAGAATTTGTGGTAGATCCCAACCAATTTCTTGTCATAGAGCAGCGCCGCAGCATTGTATATATCTGCATCACTGTCGACAAAGCCGACCACTACTGCTATGTCTGAGCTGTACTCCATTATCGTGTCAAGGCACTCTCTGTTTTGCTTAACAAATTGTGGTTTAAGCAACAAATCTTCGGGGGGATAGCCACTTATGGCTAATTCGGGGAAGGTGACCAAATCAACACTCAGCGATTTCGCCTGGTCGATGAATTCCACTATTTTCCTGGTGTTACCACCTAGGTCGCCTACAGTGGAATTAATCTGGGCTATTCCAAACCTGATGTTGCGCAATTCGTCTCCTCAGCGTAACAACTAGTATACCAGACATTTCTGTGACTTCCATGAGTCTACAACTCTTCAAGACCTAGGATCGCTACCTCGAAGGATTCGATCCTCATGGTTGTGCTGCAACTGCTGGCTGACCATATCCAAGAAATAGCTATGAAATCTCGAGTCGCCGGTGAATTCCGGGTGGAAAGCACACGCCAGCAGCTGATGCTGCCTGATGGCGACGATTGTACCATCTGGAAGACGCGACAGGACTTCTACATCCGGTCCGGTTTCTTCGATGATGGGCGCCCGAATGAAGACAGCATGGAATGCCTCTTCGCCCAAAAGTGGTACCTCCAAATCTGCTTCAAAACTATCAACCTGCCTGCCAAAGGCGTTGCGCCTGACCTTCGCATGCATAAGCCCCAAAGTCTCCATTTCGTAATTGGAGACGTCCTTAGCAAGCAAGATCATCCCAGCACACGTTCCCCAAATAGGTAAACCAAGTTGAGCCAGCTCATTTATAGGCTGAGTCAATCCGAAACTTTTCATGAGCCTCAGCATGGTAGTGCTTTCCCCCCCCGGAATAATGAGGCCGTCGAGGGTATCGAGTTCACGGGGCAGGCGAATTGCAGGAGCCTCCACGCCCAGCTGTCGCAAGGCACCGATATGTTCTATGAATGTTCCTTGCAGCGCGAGGACACCCACCCTCATGGCTGGCAGATTCTCCCTAGGTTTCCCGAATCGATTTTCGATGGCTAGACTCGCGCTCCTGGCGCAGATTCTGTGGGTTGGGCCATGGCCCTAGCTTCATAATACACCAAGCGACGAGACCAAGCAAGCTACTGTTATGGTTGACAAGCATGACTCTATTGTGGTATTGTGGAAAACGGTTTCCTACTACCCAGAAAGCCGAAGTACTACTATGGGCTTCGAAACACAGGACGTAGAAAGAAAGACAACGGCTATTCTCAGGATCCTAAGTCAATCTAGCGAACCTGTCGGCGCCAGAGTCATTTCCCATAATCTTGGAGAGCAGGGAATCGAGCTAAGCGAACGGGCTGTCCGATACCACCTGAAGCTAATGGACGAGCGCGGGTTCACAGAGAGCGTGGGAAGAGATGGGAGGTTGATAACGCAGCTGGGCCTTGAAGAACTAGAAAATGCTCTAGTCAGCGACAAGGTTGGTTTTGTGAGTTCTAAGATCGAGCGCCTTGCCTATGAAACCGACTTTGACGTAGGCAGGCGTCGAGGTAAGGTCCCCGTCAACATCTCTTTTTTCCCCGAGAGGCAATTCGGTAGGGCAATTCAGATTATGAAAGGAGTTTTTCAGGCCGGGATTTGTGTGAGCGAGCTCGTAGCTGTAGCTCATGGAGGGGAGAGTCTGGGCGATGTCACTGTGCCGGGGAGTAAGGTAGGTTTGGCCACTGTATGCAGCGTCATAGTCAATGGTGCTTTGCTGAAAGCTGGTATCCCTATGGATTCCAAGTTTGGTGGCATCCTTCAAATCAAGAACCACCGCCCTTTGCGATTCGTGGAGCTTATTCAGTATTCAGGCTCGTCCTTGGATCCCTCAGAAATATACATTGCTAGCAAGATGACGAGCGTTGGTCAAGTGGCTACAGAAGGGCAAGGAAAAATCTTGGCCAATTTCCGGGAGATACCAGCTATATGCCAACCCAAAGCAGAAGAGATTACTACCCTCTTAAAAGAAGCTCATCTGGGCGGAGTCCTCATGATGGGCGAGGTGACCAAGCCTGTTTGCGAGGTTCCTGTCGAAGTGAATAAGGTCGGCATGATACTGACGGGCGGGCTTAACCCTGTGGCTGCCGCTGTTGAGTCTGGCATAGAGGTGGAGAATCGGGCTATGAGTTCTATGATGGAATATGAAGGCTTGACTAGATTCTCGGAGTTGTGAAATGAAAACAGTGAGCATCATACCTTGTTTGGATGTGAAGGACGGCAGGGTAGTTAAGGGAGTGAAGTTCGTAAACCTTAGGGATGCCCGAGACCCTGTAGAGGCAGCTGAAGCTTATTGTCGGGAAGGAGCTGATGAGTTGGTCTTCCTGGATATCGCCGCTACCGTGGAGAGCAGAGGAACAAGACTGGAGTGGGTCAGAAAGGTAGCACAAAAGGTTACCGTCCCTTTTGCTGTAGGTGGCGGGATCAGGAATACTGAGGACATGAGAGCCTTGTTCGCCATAGGTGTGGATAAAGTCTCAATCAATACGGCGGCTGTAAGAAATCCTGAGCTAATAGAAGAGGCTTCAAAAGGATTCGGCAAGGAAAAGCTCGTGGTAGCCATTGATGGTCGAAAAAACCGGCCTCAGACCGGTCTTCCGCGATTAGAGGTCGTGGTCAAAGGCGGTAGTGAGTCTACGGGCATAGATATTGTTGATTGGGCAAAGAGGGTAGAGAAACTGGGGGCAGGGGAGATTCTCTTGACGAGCAAAGATGCCGATGGTACAAAGGAGGGATACGACCTAGAGATGACCAAAGCCGTGGCCGAGGCTGTCAGCATCCCAGTTATCGCTTCAGGAGGGGCGGGCAAGCTTGAGCATCTCTACGAAGCGGTAACAATTGGCAAAGCCTCGGCAGTCTTGGCCGCTTCTATCTTCCATTTTGGAGAGATATCCATCTCAGAGGCAAAAAGGTACCTTAGAGGGAATGGCATAACGATTAGAGATTCGCTGTAACAATCCATTTCGCTATCGCGTGACATGGGCTTCGCGCAGTACACATACCCTAGAGATTATGATTATGCCAAGATGCAGCGCTAGAAAGGGAAAAGGACTTGGAAAAGATTAATGCATTTGATGTAGTAAAACAGCAGGTAGATAGGTGTGCCGAGATTCTGGGCCTACCACCGGACGTAACTGCAATGCTCAAAACGCCTATGCGGGAACTCCACGTATCGTTGCCAGTGCGGATGGACGATGGCCAAATGAAGGTGTTTCAGGGGTTTAGAGTTCAGTACAATGATGCCAGAGGCATTACCAAGGGCGGTATCAGATTCCATCCCGATGAAACGATCGATACGGTTCGAGCATTGGCTGCCTGGATGACATGGAAGTGCGCCTTGCTGGACTTGCCCCTAGGGGGCGCCAAAGGAGGAGTTGTCTGCAATCCCAAGGAGATGTCTCCGGGTGAATTGGAGCGCCTGAGCCGAGCATATGTGCGGGGCATATTCCAGTTCATTGGGCCTGACAAAGACGTGCCTGCCCCCGACGTTTATACCACCCCACAAATCATGGCCTGGATGATGGACGAGTACTCAGCCATCGCCGGGAAGCCACAATTCGGAGTCATGACAGGCAAGCCGCTAGCCATCGGTGGTTCTCCTGGACGGAGTGATGCCACAGCTCGAGGTGGCCTGTATACTATCCGCGAAGCGGCTAAGACACTGGGCATTGACTTGGGCAAAGCTACTATTGCTGTGCAGGGCTACGGAAATGCAGGATATCATGCAGCTCGACTATGCAGCGAGATTTTTGGGTCTAAGATAGTAGCCGTATGTGACAGCAAGGGCGGAGTGTGCTGCAAATCCGGAGTTGACCCGGACGCAGCTCTTGCCTGTAAATCCCAGACTGGCTCAGTGTGCAATCTGGCAAGCACGGAACGCATTTCCCAAGAGGGACTTCTGGAACTTGACGTGGATATACTTATACCGGCGGCTATAGAAAATGTAATAACCCGGAAGAACGCTCCTAATATCAAGGCCAAGATAGTTGCCGAGCTTGCCAACGGACCGACCACCCCAGAAGCCGACGATATTCTATATCAAAACAAGGTCCACGTGATACCCGACTTTCTATGCAACGCCGGCGGTGTTACAGTGTCCTACTTTGAGATGGTCCAGGACTTCTGCTTGTACTTTTGGGACGGCACTGAAGTTCACAAACAGTTGGATAGAAAGATGACTGCCGCCTATCACTCCGTGTTGAACACCAGCCAAGAATACAAGATAAACATGCGTCAGGCAGCATACGTGAAGGCTGTCGAACATGTAGTAGAAGCGATGAAGCTGCGTGGTTGGTTCTAGCCCCTTGAATCAAACAGGCCGCTTGAGTCCGTCATCAAGAATCAGAATGGCATAGATCTCTGCTGTCCGGTTTATTCGGTTAGCAAGCGTGAACGCGCAACTGAAATTCCCTCTTAGCGTGCTCCTCGGATTTTCCGTCCACTAGTAGCGGCGGGTAATAGTATGCTGCGGCCTTCTTTTCCCTCGCCCCAGTTCGTTTCACAAATGAGCACGCCAAAAGTTTCTGTCTCGGTGCAGCCAGAAGGTATTGACAAACTGAAAAAGGCCTGCTAGTATTAGGTATACGGTAACTGTATGCCAACGCTCCGTAATATGTTACGGGAAGACGAAGAAACCATGAGCGTGCACAAGGTACATGCTAAGACAATTAGCAGCGGGCTTCCCTCGCTTGATGGACTCCTGCAGGGGATGCGTTTGGGCGACAATGTAGTCTGGCAGGTTGACCGTCTGGGGGACTACCCACGTTTTTCGGAATCGTTTGCTGAGCAGGCAGTTCGAGACGGTTTTGAGTGCGTTTATTTACGTTTTGCTCCACACACTCCAATTCTGAGGGCGCGACCTGGGCTGACCACCATCAAGATCGACCCTAGCATCGGATTTGACTATTTCACTGGAGAGACGCGCCGGGTAATTGGAGAACGTGGCAGTAGGGTCTGTTACATCTTCGACAACCTTTCGACACTGGTTGAAGAGTGGGCCACCGATGAATTGCTGGCCAACTTCTTTCAGGTGACTTGCCCGTACGTCTTGGAGGTTGGTGCTGTGGCTTATTTTGCCATCCGGCGCGGACAACACGGACACCGCGCTATATCACGGATACGTAGTACTACACAAATACTCATCGATGTTTACCACGTCGGTAATGATGTTTACGTCCAGCCACTAAAAGTGTGCGGGCGCTACTCTCCACAATTATTCTTGCCCCACCGGATAACAGGCGATGGTTGGGAACCCGTATCTCGTAGTGGTGATGCAGCCAGGATACTGACAACCGCCAGCAGGCGACCGATTAATGTCAGTCCCGAGTCCATCGCACCATGGGATGCCGTCTATCGGAAACTGCTGCAAGATGAATCGCTACAAGGTGATTCGACGGTGCTGAGCCAGGAGACTTTGGTGCTAAAGGAATCACTGACCCGAATGATGATTGGCAACCACAACAAACTGATTCAGCTAGCTGACCGCTATTTGACCTTGGACGACCTGTTGCATGTAAGAGACCGTCTCATCGGT
>JAOUDT010000011.1 GCA_029859145.1 Dehalococcoidia bacterium | reverse complement strand
TATTTGTGGGCTTGCCTTAGCTCAATCGTTCTGGCATTTGACTGGTCCTTGAGTTTTTCAAAGTCTCTGATCAGACACCGCGCGAGTTACCATTGGACGAACATGGGCATGACAACGTGAACATAGTTGTCCACGCCTATGGGGCGGATGGTTCCCGGGCTTGAAGGGGTGGTAAGTTCCAAGGCGACCTGGGCTTGGGGAAGGACAGACAGGACATCGGAAAGATATCTTACATTGAAAGCGATTTTCGCCTCTTCTCCATCAGTGAGTGCGTCAACTTCACCAACATTGTCTCCAACCTCTTCCGCTTGAGCCGAAACGGTTACCTTCCCTGGGGTGAGCTCACTGCTGGGGGTAATGACCAGACGAACTATGCCGCTGGCATCGCGGGCAAATATGGAGGACATTTTAGTAACCCGCAGAAATTCACCAATGTCTACTACAGCTCGCGTGGTATAGCTTTGAGGAATAACTTGAGAATAGTTTGGGAATGAACCTTGAATGAGCTGGGAGACTATCTCGGCGTCCTTGAGCCGGAAGAGAACCTGGCTCTTTTTTTCGTTTACCGTGATTTCTACGGGTTCCTCCTGCTCGCCAATAAGACGATTCAGCTCACTGAGGGTTCTGGCCGGGATAATAACCGTAGTCTTGTCCTTGACTCGCGAGTTAAGAGTCGTCTTGTGTACGGCTAGTCTGAACCCATCGGCAGCCACCAGGTTAAGCTGGTCGCCATCGAACTCGGTGTTGATTCCGGTCAATACCGGGCGGGATTCTTCTGTGGCAGCGGCGAAGGCAACCTCTGTGATTCCTTCCCTGAGTGCGTCTGCTCCAATGGTGGTAGTTATGCCGTCGTTTATCTGAGGGATCGGCGGGAAATCTGCGGCATCAATGCCATGAATATGCGCTTGAAAGTGGCCGCTCTTGAGCTCCAAAATGCGACCGCTAGAGGGAAGGTTGATTTCGATCAAGTCGTTGGGCAACGAATTAACAAAGTCGGTGAGCAACCGAGCGGGGACAGTTATGTCGCCCTTCTGTTTCACCTTGGCCCCAATCCAGCACGTGATAGCCATTTCCAGGTTAGTGGCTGCCAACTTGAGACGCGATTGCTCAGCAGACAGAAGAACGTTTTGCGTAATGGGTAAGGTGGACCTGGTGGCTACAGCTCTCCCCACGATGTTCAGGCCCTTGTTCAGGTTTTCTTGAAGACAAGATAATTTCATTGAATACCTCCCCCTTTCCGTACAATGAAGTATACTATCAACAAGTATAATAATCAATGATTCTATTTGACATAATAGCGGATTGACTTGAATGATAGCGCCGACGGCTGTCATTGCCAGGTTCACTCAATTCGCAATTATAGGCTGGTCCATGCAGCTCAATTAATGGCCAGCGAAGACCCATGGAGCAGTGACTACCGTCCAGAGAGTGCAGTCAATTCCTTTAACCTGGCCTTGATTCCTTCTGTCAACATATCGGATGTGAACCGCCAACACCAGTTCCCTTCCGGTTTGCCTGGAAGATTCATCCTAGCTTCGCTGCCCAACCCCAGGATATCTTGCATAGGGATGATGGCAGTATCAGCGGCAGACATCAAAGCCAGACGGATGAAATCCCAGTTTATCTCGTGACCATCTGTCCCCAGATAGTTCAAAGCGACTTGCCTCTCTCTTTCCCTATCTTCTTTGCTCTGAGTGCTGTCTTTGACATCTTCCCCTCTGAACCAGCCGATGGTAGTGTTGTTGTCATGCGTGCCGGTATACACGACGGAGTTTCGTGGATAGTTGTAGGGCCTGTACTTATCGGCATTCAAGCCAGTACCAAACGAGAACTGAAGAACTCTCATGCCGGGAAAGCCAAATTGATCTCTCAAAGCATGTACCTCCGGCGTAATCATTCCGAGGTCTTCAGCAATTATAGGTAGCGTGCCTAGAGCTTTTTGTACCGCTTCAAACAATTTGGCCCCCGGCCCGGGGACCCACCTGCCATTTACGGCTGTATCGTCTGTTGCTGGAACCTCCCAATATTTCTCGAAGCCGCGAAAATGGTCGAGTCTGATAATATTCACCAAGTCATGTGTTGCCCGGAAACGCTCAATCCACCAGGCGTAGCCATCCCTAGCCATCACATCCCAGCGATAGAGGGGATTTCCCCACAGCTGTCCCGTCTCGCTAAAGTAGTCCGGCGGCACCCCAGCCACTACGGCTGGTTTGCCGCCATCATCCAGGTAAAACATCTCCGGATGCTCCCAGACCACAACACTATCGAGGGCAATGAATATGGGCATATCTCCGATGAACCTTATTCCACGTTCATTACAGTACTTCTTGATTCCCGACCACTGTTTGAAGAACTGATATTGTTGGTATCTGTGGTAGGAAGTCTCGTAGGCCAGATTTCTTTTCCAGTGCGCGAGGGAATTTGGCTGGCACCTCCGGGTGCCTTCGTCCCAAGTGTTCCAAGCGGCAAAACCATGAGCCTCTTTCAATGCCATAAACAGTGAGTAAATTTCCAGCCAGGCGGCATTCTGATTGCAGAAGACCTTGAAACGCTTTTGCTCGCCACGAGCGGCCTTCTTCTGAAACATCTCAAAAGACTTTCTCAAGAGGGGTATCTTGAACTTGGTAACTGCGCCATAGTCAACTCTGTCTTTGGGGAAGGACGGCACATTTTCCAGGTCGGCGGGTTCCAGCAATTTATCTGCGAGCAGTCCTTCCGGACTTATGAGCAACGGATTTCCTCCAAAGACGGAGAGACACTGGTAGGGAGAGTTTCCATAGCCCGTGGGGCCTAGAGGTAAAATCTGCCAGAGATGCTGTCCGGTGCTAACGAGGAAATCTGCGAACCGATAGGCCTCTTCTCCCAAGTCTCCGATTCCAAATCGGCCTGGAAGTGAAGTCGGGTGCAATAATATTCCGCTGGCTCTGGGAAGGTTCATATTAATTCATCCATGATAGAGGGTGAATGGTCTGGAGTGCAAGACTTGACGATTCCGCCGCGTTTTTGGTTGTCCACAACAGGTTTATTATCTTGGAATGTTTGTTTACATCAGTATACAATAGGGTATAGCGGCAAACAATGCTTTTTGGCAAAAGGCGCTGCTGGACAAGGAGCGAAAATGCGTGACGATATAACAACTTTGACCATGGGTATTGACCTTGGTGGTAGTAAGATACTGACGGCGATAGTCGACACTCAAGGTGGAATGCTTTCGAGCGATGAGAGTGTGACACCTGCCACAAAAGGGCTCGAGGCAATAATCCAGTCTGTTGTTGACTCGGCGCACAATGCCTTGCAGCGGGCAGGGGTGACCATGCCGGAGATTTGTGCCATAGGAGTTGGAGCTGCTGGCATTTCCAATCCGGAAGCGGGCATTTTGTTTAGTTCGCCGAACCTGCCGAGGCTGCGCAACGTTCTCTTGAGAGACATAATGCAAGAAAGGCTGGGCAAGAGAACCTTTCTCATCAATGACGCCGACGCCGCCGCCCTAGGGGAATTTCATTTTGGCGCCGCCAAAGGCGTGGATGATTTCATCTACATTACTCTCAGCACAGGAATTGGCGGGGGCATTGTCATTGATGGAAAGATTCATACTGGGGCCATCGGTGCTGCTGGAGAGGTTGGGCATATGACCATTGATGACAACGGCCCCGTCTGCAACTGTGGAAACAGGGGTTGTTGGGAAACACTGGCATCGGGGACAGCCCTAGCCAGAGAGGCAAGGAAGCGCATTGAAAAGGGAGCAAGGACGTCCATTCTGGAATACGCCGAAGGAGATGTTGAAAAGCTGACGCCACAGGCCATTCATAGTGCTGCCCAACAAGGTGATAGCGTTGCCAAAGAACTGATTGCCTGGACCGGCTACTATGTAGGCGTAGGGCTGGCCAATTTGATAAATATATTCAACCCTGAGCTGATAGTCATCGGTGGCGGTTTATCGAATATCGGTGATATGCTGCTCAAACCAGCCTTCAAGGTGGCCGGAGAGAGAGCATTTAAAGAGGCTTTCCAGGCCGTACGCTTCGCTTCTGCCGGACTGGGCGGAAATTCCGGGGTGCTTGGTGCTGCCGTCTTTGCTCTGCAAGAGATGAGAAAACTTTCTTGTAAGTGAAGGGAAACACTGCCTGTCAGGAGGGTGATGTGATAAACATATCTATCGGCAAGCTAAGAGGGCTTCAACAATTGGCTGACTCGAAGGGCATGATGACGATGTGTGCTATTGACCACAGAGGAGCACTTAAGCGGGCTTTGAATGAGAGAAACCCTGCTGCAGTGAGTTATCAGCATATAGTTGATTTTAAGCTTGACCTCTGTCAAACACTAGGGCAATTTGCCAGTGCCATATTGCTCGACCCGCAATATGGAGCGGCTCAGACTATAGCTGAGGGTCTGTTGCCGGGGTTCAGGGGGCTTCTTGTAAGCATGGAAAAGACTGGCTATGCTGGAGATAGTACGGCCAGAGTTACCGAACTTCTGCCCGGCTGGAGCGTGAGGAAGGCGAAGAAGATGGGAGCTTCTGCGGTCAAACTTCTGATCTACTTTAGGCCCGATTTGAAGGCTATGGCCTCAAAGCAACTGGATCTGGTGGCTAGTCTGGCCGACCAATGCATTGAGGAGGATATACCTTTTCTGGTTGAGCCGGTAAGTTATCCTATTGAGAAAAGCGAGGCAGCTTCAAAAAGGTTTGCGGACACAAAGCCCGGTCTGGTAATCGAGACTGCACGGCTCGTTACTGCGCTGCCGATTGATGTGTTGAAAGCAGAATTCCCGGCGGATATTAGATTCGAGCAAGACGAGGGAAAATTGCTGAAGTTGTGTCAAGAGCTGACTGAGGCTTCCAGGCTGCCATGGGTGCTGCTCAGCGCCGGTGTTGATTACAACTCATTTAAGAAACAGGTGGAGATAGCCTGTAAGGCCGGAGCCTCCGGTTTCCTGGCCGGGCGCGCCTTGTGGCAGGAGGGCACCCAAATTTCTTCCCGGGAAGAAAGGATGAGGTTTTTCCAGAATACGGCGGCTCCAAGATTGAAGGAGTTGACTGAGATAGCTGATAGCTATGGCAGGCCATGGTATTTCAAACTGGGGGTCAAAAACGGCAAATTTGCCCCAGTGGCTGAGGGCTGGTATCAGACTTATTGATTGCAGATACTTCTCCTCTGAATAGAGGAAAAGAGGAAGATGTATTCACGGCGAACTAAGATAGCATGTGCTGCGACCCAGAGCGGGAATGGAGAATATGGGTGTGGCATCTGAACTGAAAAGCGAAGCGATTGACCGGCCGTCAGGTCACAGTCAGACAAGGCCGTCCATTTCTCAGAACAACCTAGGCTGGAGGTACTGAATATGGCTTACGTAGGCATTCTGTTGATAACCATTCTAGTTTCTTTCATCGTCGTCCGAATTGGAGGATTCGCCCTCGAGTTAACGGGGATAGAACCCGAAGTAGCTAGGTTTCAGGCGTTATCTGCCTTCACAGGGACAGGGTTCACAACCAGAGAAGCCGAGCGGGTGGTAGGGCACAGGACCAGGCGCAGAATCGTAACGATTCTCATTATACTGGGAAATGCAGGGACGGTCACTGTAATTGCCACCTTGGTGGCATCTTTCACACAGGTAGGTGGCTACACCTGGTTTTTCGTTCGCTTGGCCATAATAGTTGTAGGCATATTTGGCCTATATCAACTAATTATGAGAAGCGGTGTTACCCGGCGAGTCCCTGCTTGGCTGCAAAGGCCAGTTATGAACCGGGTTCTTGGGGAAGCTCCGGCGAGCGAAGAGATATTCCATATGGAGAAGGACTGGATTATCAGTCTTGTCATGATAAAGAAAGGCTCGAAGAGCATCGGCTTGTCTGTGGCTGATGTCGCTGCGGGAGGGGATGTGGAAATCCTCGGTATAGACAGAATCGATACCTACCTGACCAGGCCCAATGCGGAGGAGAAAATCGTGGAAGGAGACCGGCTTCTGGTTTATGCCAATAGAAAATCTATGAAGCGTGTCTTGGACTAATAACCTTGCGAAGAAGGAACAACAAAAAAGACATCTGGATATTGCGCCAAAAGAAGGGCAAACCTAGCCGTCACGAATCTGCTCAAAAAACAAGAATCCAGTAGTCGTGCGAAAGTAATAATTTGACGCAGCGAGAAAGTGAGATATGAAACGGTTTGGCTTTTTTGGAAGGCGAACCAAGATAGTGTGCACTATTGGTCCGGCTACCAGTTCAGCCGCTGTGATTGAGCAACTGATGAAGGCAGGCATGAATGTGGCCAGACTTAATCTATCTCATGGTACCTACAAGGAACATGCCCGCCGTATCCAGACCATAAGGAAACTGTCCCGTCGCCTGGCAATCCCTGTTGCTGTGCTCATAGACTTGCCCGGGCCGAAGTATCGCACGGGCGGACTGAGAGACGGTCAAGCTAGGCTGAAAAGGGGTGCGCAGGTTATTCTGACCACAAGACAGGTGAAGGGAGATGGCGGAATAATACCAGTTAACCCTTCTACTCTTCCCCGAGATGTAAGAGTTGGGGACACAGTGTTGCTCGACGATGGTGCCATGCGACTCAAGGTACTCGAGAGTCGAGGCAGGGAGGTCAGATGCGTGGTCACGGTTGGGGGGATGCTTACTGAAAGACGGGGGCTGGTGGTGCCGGAGATGCACATCTCCAGTCCTTTTGTTACCGACGTTTTGCGAGAGACCATTTCCTTTGCAGTGGAACAACGTCCTGACTACCTGGCTCTCTCTTTTGTTAGTGATGCCAGGGACGTAAACAGTGTCAGAACTATATTACATGACAACGGTGCAGATATACCGGTGATTGCCAAAATTGAAAGAGGCGTGGCGGTTGCCAAATTCGACAGCATACTGATGGCCAGCGATGGCATTATGGTAGCGAGAGGAGACCTCGGTGTAGACATTCCGCTAGAACGAGTGCCGCTGGTGCAGAAAGATATTATCAAAAAATGCAACCAGACAGGGAAGCCAGTTATTACCGCGACGCAGATGATGGAGTCGATGGTCAATGCCCCCTCACCGACTCGGGCCGAGGTTGCTGATGTGGCTAATGCTATATTTGACGGCACTGATGCTATCATGCTCTCGGCAGAGACCTCTGTTGGAAAATACCCGGTACAAGCAGTCAAAATGATGGCGAACATTGCCCGAGAAACAGAGAACAAACTACCCTACGACCAAATGCTATCGGAAAGAGGCAAGTGGTTGGAGCAAAAGACGGATGAGTTGATAAGTTATAGTGCCTGTTACAGCGCACACAGCCTGGGGGTAGCGGCTATTGTAGCCTTTACAGAGTCTGGCAGCACAGCAGGACGGCTATCTAAGTATCGTCCCAGAACACCGATTGTGGCCATAACCCCTGATGGTAGGGTCGGGGGGCGATTGATGCTGCGCTGGGGTGTCCACCCTTTTCAGATATCCGGACCTTCGTCGGTGGATGAATTGTTCTCAACAGCGGTTAAGGTTTGTAGAGAACTGGGACTGACGAAGAGGGGTGATTTGATAGTGATTACGGGCGGCGTTCCTATGGGAGTAGCTGGGTCCACGAATCTGCTCAAGGTCGAAAAAGTCCAGTAGCTAGACCAGTACAATCTTTGCATATTCTGCGTATCAGAGTCTTGCGGCATGCTGTGGAACTAGCTGCGGCGTCTTCTCACTGTGATGTTTTGAAAAAGACAGCAGCCAAGGGAGGCAGTGTGATAGCCAGAGAATAGGAGCGGCCATGGAAAGGAATCGGTGCCGCTTTCACTTCACCTAGATTGCCTTGACCACTCCCTCCGTATTCCTTGGCGTCGCTGTTTAACAGCTCTCTCCAGACTCCTGACTGTGGCACTCCGATTCGATAGTTGAAATGCGTTACGGGGGTAAAATTGCAGACAGCTGCAATAACGTCGTTGCGAGCCCGCCCATTCCGAATCAGACTAACCACGCTGTGCTCAACGTCATTACAGTCAATCCATTCGAAGCCTGCCTGTTGAAAGTCTAATTCGTAGAGAGCAGGTTGCGCTTGGTATAATCGGTTCAAGTCGCCGACCCACTGCTGAAGACCGGAATGGGCTGAGTATTGAAGCAGATGCCATTCCAGGCTCTCGTCATGTATCCACTCCCGCCACTGCCCGAACTCTCCTCCCATAAACAGGAGCTTTTTGCCGGGCTGAGCATACATGTATCCCAGAAGGAGCCTCAGATTGGCGAATTTTTGCCAGTCATCTCCCGGCATCTTTCCCAAAAGGGAGCCTTTGCCGTGTGTTACTTCATCATGGGAAAGCGGCAGCACGAAGTTCTCAAAGAAGGCATATAAGAGACGAAAGGTCAGGTCATTATGGTGATATTTTCGATATACGGGGTCCTTGGTCATGTATTCCAGCGTATCGTGCATCCAGCCCATGTCCCACTTGAGACCGAAGCCCAAGCCTCCCACATAGGTCGGCCGGGATACCAGCGGCCAGGCAGTAGACTCCTCGGCAATGGTTTGCACATCAGGTTTCTCCTGGTAGACCACCTCGTTCAGGCGCCGTAACAAGCCAATGGCCTCCAGGTTCTCACGTCCTCCGTATTGATTGGGTATCCAGTCACCTTCTTGGCGACCGTAATCTAGGTAAAGCATAGAAGCCACCGCATCTATTCGCAGGCCATCAACGTGGTATTTGTCCAGCCAGAACAGTGCGCTGCTGAGAAGAAAACTCCTTACTTCGTGCCGACCATAGTTGAAAATAAAACTGTTCCAATGGGGATGAATAGCCTGCTTGGGATCACCGTGCTCATAGAGATGGGTTCCGTCAAAATATCCCAGTCCGTGTTCGTCATTGGGGAAGTGGGAAGGCACCCAATCGAGGGTGACACCTATATCATGCTGGTGCAAATAGTCAACGAGGTACATGAAATCCTGTGGGGTGCCGTAGCGACTTGTAGGAGCGAAGTATCCGGTGCTCTGATAACCCCAGGAGCCATAGAAGGGGTGCTCCATCACCGGAAGAAACTCAACATGGGTAAATCCCAGCTGCTTCAAATATTCAGCCAGCTTGGGAGCAAGTTCCCGATACGTAAGATGGCGATTTCCCTCATCAGGCACTCGTCGCCAAGAACCCAGATGGACCTCATAGATAGAAATGGGCGCATCAAGAGCATTGTGCGAGCGTCGCTTCTCCATCCATGCTTGGTCTCCCCAGCTATAATCCAGATCGCAGACAATGGAGGCTGTTTTGGGGGGAATCTCACTATAGAAGGCAAATGGATCGGCTTTCTCCACACAATAGCCACGGTGGTTGGAGACGACATAATACTTATAGACTGTGTCTTTGGCCACACCAGGTATAAAGCCTTCCCAGATACCGGATTGCCGTTTCGGGCACAGTGGGTGACTCGATTTATCCCAACCGTTAAACTCACCCATGACAGAGACTCGCCTGGCATTGGGTGCCCACACCGCAAAATAGGTTCCTTCAATTCCATCCATCGTTAAGAGATGAGCTCCGAGCTTCTCGTAAAGCCGATAATGAGACCCCTCGTTAAAGAGAAAAAGGTCGTCGTTGCTCAGCATGCTTATGTCATAGCGCACTGACTGAGCATTTGTCCTATCCTTAGAAGACACCTCTTTCCTTTTCGGCTTTTCCTTCATCGTCTATCTTCCTTGTAGTAGTCTCTCCAGCCAATGATACAACTGCTCAGGGGATTCTAGGTAGTAACTGGCGGCGCTCGAGGCAGTTTTTTCGCCAACCAAGACAGAAATTCCGCCGACTTTGCGCAAGACTTCAAAACCATATTCGTCGGTGACGTCATCACCGGCAAAGATAGACAGACTTCCCGGTGTTCCATAGATTTGCATGAGCCACTCTATAGCCTTGCCTTTATTCCATTCGACAGGTGGGTTCACTTCAAGTACCTTCTTGCCTTCGGCGACCTGCAACTTATCTCTAGCATGCTCGTTGCCGATAGCCTCAAGAGAGAGTTTTCGTATTCTCTTCAGTTCAGTCTGTGTCGCCAGACGATAATGGACGCTCAGAGTGAGTCCCTTGTTTTGGATGAATACGCCATCAATACCCGCAAGTGTTTTCCTCAGCCTCTCTTCGAGTCTCTCAAATCTAGGCTGGAATTCCCTAGCCGCAGGGTGGGTGAAGGTGGTTTTTCCAGGACTACGCTCCTGGCAGTAGTGAGGAGGACATTCAATTTCCAGACCATGGTTGCCAGCGTATGCTATGTTTTCAAGCCCAATCATTGCCTTTATCTCGCTCAAGCTCCGGCCACTGATTATCGCCAATTTGAATATTCTGTGGCAACTTATCTGTTGCAGTGTGTTTCTGGCCTGGGATGATAGCACTGCCATTTCGGGTCTAGCAACTATGGGCGTAAGGGTACCGTCATAGTCCAAGAAAAGCAATATCTGAGTTGCCTCGTTAATTTGGCCAACTACGTCATCCCAACATTGAAACAAGTTGCGCAATTAGATCACCTCACAAAGACTCTGCATTCTCCTTGAGTCCGCATCAGTTTGCAGTCGAAATCCAACGTGGGTCGCCAAGAAGTCGCACAATTCGTTGGAATTGAGTTAGCCCTCAGGGAACTGGAATTTCGCAATTTCAGAGATGATATTATTTGCCCAAGAATAGATATTGTTTTCCTGCACAGTTGCCCGCAGGGCAGACATTCGTGTCCGCCGTTCTTTCTTCGACATGATGACGGCGGCCTTGATAGCCTTGGCAATATCGTCCACAGAGTAGGGATTGACGGGCAAAGCATCAGTAAGCTCCCGGGCAGCGCCGGTAAAACGACTGAGTATGAGCACGCCATCCCCATCCGCTCGAGAAGAGACGAACTCCTTAGCCACCAGATTCATCCCATCGTGCAAGGAGCTGACAATACAGAAGCTAGCCAGTCTTTGTAGAGCACTCAAAGTAAAAGGGGTGAAGTGCTCCTTGATGTAAAGTATAGGTTTCCAGCGACTTCTCCAGCGGCGCCAATTTATCTCCTCGACCAGTTCGTCAATTTCTTCGTTTAATTTCTTGTATTCGTCAACGTGGGTTCTACTCGGTTCAGCTGCCTGCACAAAGGTGAAGCGTCCTTCGTACCGAGGATTTCTACTCAAAAATAAATCAATTGCCTTGAACCTTTCCACTATACCCTTGGTGTAATCCAGGCGATCAATGCCGATGCCAATGAATTCTTGCCTCAAGTTATACTCATGTCTCAGCCTGTCTACCTCTTTGGTTACCTCTTCCCGGCCAGATCGAGCTGATATTTCGGCAAAATCCACACTTATGGGAAAAGCTTGCACCCAAGTGCTATGTCCACCTCGAACGATGGCATGCTTTTCCCGTTCGATTCTGCATTCCAGAGTGCGGTCAACAGTCTCCAGAAAGTTGTTACAATGGTAGAGAGTATGGAACCCGATGAGGTCATTGGCCAGAAGACCATCTAGAATCTCTTCCTGCCACGGGCAGATCCTGAATGCCTCATAGTTGGGCCACGGTATGTGCCAAAACTGAGCAGTAATTACGTTAGGGCAGCGCTCTTTAATCATCTTTGCCAGCAGAGCAAGGTGATAATCTTGAATAAAAACAAAGGCGCCTTTCTCACCTATCTCGGCATATACGGCATCGGCAAACCGACGGTTGACTTCATTATAGGTTTCCCAGTCCTGCTGACGGAATATCGGTTTGATGTAGACAATATGACATAGAGGCCAAAGGGCCTGATTAGAGAAGCCGTCGTAGTAACCTGCTTCTTCCTTTTTGGATAACCACACACGTTTTAGAGTATATCGGGGCGCTTCGGTAGGTACTGAGATCCTACCATCTTTGTCTACCACATCGGGGTCGGCATCTCCACTGCCGTGGGCAATCCATGTGCCACCGCAAGCTTGCATCACTGGATCCAGAGCCATAGTTAGGCCGCTGGCAGGACGCAGACACCTGATTTCCTCGCCAACCCAGCTGTGGATGTAAGGCTCTCTGTTGGAAACTACTATGAATGGATAGTCCTTGAGCTTGTCACGCACCAGTGCCTGCAATTCCTCTTTGTTCATGGTTAACACCGCACGCTAGGACCGCGATTAATCCTTACTCGCGCCCGTCTACCAGAAGATGAGAAACAGGCTGCTTCAGGACACCCCGCTAATTCTAGCAAGCCCCAGAGATTATCTCAAAGATAGATCACATCTTCTTTATGTTCCAGGGTGAGAAACATCAACAGGTAGTCCTTAATCTCCCGGGTAATGAGGAAATGCTGCCGGACATGCTCTTTGCCGTTACGCCCCAGCCAGCGACCATAATCAGGATTAGCCAAGATCTGCCTTAAGGCGTATGCCGCTCCCTCTATACTATGGCACAGAAGCCCGGTCAGCCTGTTCCTTACTTGAAGTGGTATGCCACCAACAGCACTTGCCACCACTGGCTTTCCCTTCCACAGAGCTTCGGATATGGTGAGGGCAAAGCCTTCTCTTAGAGATTTTTGCATAATTATGGCGGCTGCCCTCTGCAAAGCATTAATGTCGATATCACTCTCGGGAGGTATATCCAATACGTGGATATCCGGGTTGTCTCCCGCTCTTTCCTTTACCTCTTGTAGCACTTCTCCAGATTCAGGATCATCACTAGCAGTGCCGCCGGCGAAGACTAGTTGGCAGGCAAAATTCTTCCTAACCAGTTCAAAAGCTTTGATTACTCCGAGCGGGTCTTTCAGGCGGTCGAAGCGAGAGACTTGAAGAATTAGCGGTTTATCCTGGTTCAGACCATATTTGGCCAGGACAGCATTCACCGCCTCGACAGATAATTCTTTATTCTTGTCGCTTAAGGGATCGATAGATGGAGGAGCAAAGAATTGCCGTACTGGCAATTGTTGGGCAAAATTTGGGGATGAGAACACTGCAGCATCGTAATTAGTTATGAATTGTTTTAGGAATTCCCACACCCTGCTGTCTGGCCGAGAAATATCTATGTGGCATCGCCATATCCACTTTTTGCCTATATCGCTCTTCTTGGATATTAAAGCCGCTGGCTGGGGGTCGTGGATGAATAGGATATCTCCTGAGAAATCAATCTGGTGCAAGTTCTTTTCTGTCGTCTCCAAGAACAGAGAGAAATCGTCATCGGAAATGGACTCTGCTTTACCATGAAGGGCATTATGAAGTTTCTTCGTCACCTTAAAAAATCGACCCTCACCCGAGATAATTTGCCATCTGACATCCACTCCTAGTTGATTGAGCAGCGGTACAACGCGAGATAATATCTCTGCTACCCCTCCACCTACCATGGTGGAGTTTATGTTCAGCACGGTTTTGCCTGACAATTTACTCGCCAGCATCCTTAGTTCCTCAATGTAACTTCTGCCCACAATCGGCTCGTAATCTTTAACGTTGACTTTCGGATTCATAGTTTCTTCTCACAAAGCTGGATGATCATTTCCCTGAGATTTTCCATGGTATAGTTGTAAGGGTCGAGACGAGTAATCTGTTCTGCCAATTCCTTCTCTCCCAGGCAATCTTCAAGCCAGAGGGAAAAATCGTTCGTCCCCCGCTGTAGCCTTAACTTGGCTTCGAAAATATGGAAGTAGAGCGAATCCATGCTGATTCTCCTTAGTATGCCAACAAAATCCCGGAGGTTATGAGCGACATAGGGAGTAGTGAGGATAACACTTATGGATTTAATGAAATGAAATTCGTTACCTAGCGGTGCCTCACGCTCATTAGATGTCTGAGCCAAGAAATCTTGAATCACTCCGCTAATCATTTGCCTGAGCGCCTCGATAGTGGGAAATTCAAAAGTGTCAATGCTTGCTAGCCTTTCAGCTAGGATATCGTAACCTAACGCATCCTCCACCCATAGGGCGAAATCATTGGTTGGCTCGGGAGTAAGAAATTGGTATTCTTCGACAAAACTGTGGGTGTGATAGTACACCACGGCATCAGGAACTTCTTTAAGCCTGCTAGCCAACTGGGATAAATTGCGGGCGCTTAAGCCAGTCAACTCCTTCAGATGCAGCCTGGCGGAAAATTGAAATGGTTCTTTAGCCACTTTGGGTTGTCTCCCATAATTGATGATAGTAGTTTGGATCAACTTAGTGTTAGGGATAATGATTGTAGTACC
>JAOUDT010000154.1 GCA_029859145.1 Dehalococcoidia bacterium | reverse complement strand
GACTGCCAGCTCAGGAAGGGATAGGTGACGTTGTTTACGATATTCCAGATGTACGCGGGATTAGTCTCGTTCAGGGCGACTGCGATTATATTCCAGCCTGCTCCTGAGAAAGTTGTGATGTCCTGCATTTCCGTGGTGTTCTTGCCCGTCCCGCCACCGGAATGAGGTTGTCCACTGCTTTCGATATCCCAGAAAGAATTAGTCACAGAGGCTTCCCAATTGTATCCCACCAAACCGCCAACATATGTGTAGGCCGTCACATTACCGGTCACGCTGCAGGTAGAGTAAGACCTATCCACGATGCCCCCATAAATATTCTCTCCCACCAGACCGCCAACTTTGTCAGTGCCAGTCACGTTGCCAGCGGAATAGCAATTGCTCACAGAGGTACCAGTCGTTCCCGCCAAACCACCAACCATATGACGTCCAGTGACATTGCCTGTGGAATAGCAGTTGCTGACTGTGCCAACGCTAGCTCCCACCAGACCACCAACGTTGTCAAATCCAGTTACAGTCGCGTTCACCACGCCGACATTCTTTATTACCCCGTAGCATTTTGTAGATCCCCAGTACTCATCGACAACCCCGAAAAGTCCCACTTCGTTTTCGTCAGGCCGGTTGATAAAGAGGTCGCGTATTTCGTATCCCTGGCCGTCGAAAGTGCCCACAAACGACTTGTCCTCGGTCAAGAGCGGCTGCCAACCCTTCCCGCTATTGGCCGCCGGGCTCGCCAATTCGTCATAACCGGGACTAGAAGAATCCAGGTCGTTCATCAGGGTATGGTTTCCGGCCAGATTGTTCCTGACCTCATTCAAATCATACCAGGTAGATATCTCTAGGTTTTGGGAAGCAGGGGGAGGGTTATTACCACCATCAGCACCACAACCTAACATCCCGCAAATGAAGGCCGACGTAATCAAAAAGATGCCAACTCTTGCCACGTAATGGCGTATCCTGGAATTAGGCTCTATCTTCATACCCTGTATTCACCTCATAGTGCTTATACCCCCATTGTACGATAACATTGTTAAAATCTCGTTAAGGAAATTATAAATTTTTGTGCGGTGTTCCGGACATAGTATGGAATTAAGGAGTCACCACTATACGAACATGGGGATTCCTGTCATTCCATGCGTATATTGAACGTTCAATCTTTTCAAAAGGATGTGAAGCCAAGATCTTGGAAGGCTCACAACCCAAAGTCCAGTGATTTCAAGGCAGCTGCGTCATCAACTTCCATGATTCTCAATATATCCTTATGCATCACACTCTTCAATTTGCCAACTATCGGTCTTTCCTTGTTCAGTCGCTTGGCAAAGGATATCGCTTCACTCACTAGTTCGTCTACACTGCAGGCTTTCACTATAATGTGGCGTGCTTCGCACTCCTCAGCAGTAAGCCTCCTTGCAGTGAGCTGCATATCTTCCACCAAATCCATTGGTATAGCTTTCTTCATCAAGGCGGTAAAGCTAGGCAGAAATGGTATGCCAATGTCAACCTCGGGAAAGCAAAGATATCCACGACCTTTCCTCATGAAGCGGAAATCGAAACAGCATGCCAGCACGGCCCCGCCTGCAAAGGCGTGGCCTGTGATCGCAGCAACAGTAATCATGGGATACAAAAGTATCATCCTAAAGAGTTCAATCAGTCTGGCGATGAAAACATCCGTGACACTTTTTTCCCCTTTCTTAGCAAGAGGCAGTAGCCACTCAAGGTCCAGGCCGGTGGACCATATCTTCTCGTCGCTTGACCTGACTATCAATGCCTTGGCATCTGTGTCCTTTTCTACTTCGTTCAGCACTGATAGAAATTCGGTTAGGGAAGTCATATTGAATTTGCTCTCATTCATGGTAAGTAAAGCCACGTGTTCATCCAGCGTATATTCATACATGCTCATTATCAACGTCTCCTGACAACGAAAATTTCTTGCCCGGGTTATTTATTCAGCTATGATACCACAAAGACTAGAGGCGTGAGTCAGCCATAACTAATGATCCGGTCGATTAATTGTTTTCAGATACGAGGTTGCCGGTTGTTTTTTATGAACACATCCATCGGAAACGGCCTGCCATGTCCGGGATAAACTGTTCTAATGCCTAGCTTACTGAGTTTCTCGACACTGGTATTGGCTGTCGTTACGTCATCCATAATAGAATTGAGCTTTGGTTTGTCTATGTTTTCAAGCAGATCACCGCAAAACAGGTCGGCGCTGCCTGTCAGGACCCCTATGGAACCCTTCGAGTGTCCTGGAATATGAAGAACTCTGGCATCGAGACCATTTTCAGAGAGATCCTCTCCATCCTCGACATAGTAATCTGGTTCGAATCTCTCCGATTTGCCAAACCTGAAAAGGATAGGGGCTATTATCTTGATGAGAACGTTGGATTTGCTCCTGTTCCAAAACATGTTGCCACGTTCGGTCATTCCTGAATCGTCATGGTGCATGACTATTCTGGCGCCGAATCTCCTACGGAGGTAGGCAGCATTGCCGCTGTGGTCAAAATCTCCGTGTGTTAGGACGATAGCTTGGAGGTTCCCGGGCTTACAGCCTGCGCTTTCAAGTTCTTTCTCAAGCTCAGTTCGCCTGCCTCTACATCCCGTATCTATCAGGATGTAGCCCGTACCGGTCTTTATCAGGTAGCAATTTACGCTGCCCAATCTGTAGGGCAATAATAGATTAATGGTTTTGATCTCTTGGGGTATCTTCTCCTCCCGGCATTATAAGAAAACTCGGCTACGGCTGTTTCTTCTTCATCCTCTCAACTTCCTTCTTGATGGCTTCATCATCCGACGCTTTGTCAAAAACAAAGATGCGCAAGAAGTCTCCAAGTACAAAGACGCCCCAGATACCCAGCGGCCACAGGAACCAAGGATAACCCCGCCCTGATAGCGCCCAAATAACAACAAGCACCGCATTAACTACAGCGTAGGTTGCGAGCCCACTATAGAAACGTTTCTTCTCTTTTACCCTCTTGGCGGCCTCTTCATACATTTGCTCTTCAGACGGTTCTTTTGCCATTTTTGCACCTCCTGTTTATGCCTTGTGGAATTATTTTATCAGTAGGAGATAAAGTGTCAACACGTCTTACGAATCGACTGTTCGGGTAGAAGAAACAATACTAGACAACTGTTTGAAACCGGAATTCGATCAAGATTCGCCGACAAAATTCCGTTTTGATGTTGGCTCGACTTGTGATTTGGGACTTATCTCTTCTATTGAATTGTGGAGTTAACTAGTGGCTGCTGAACGAAGATACGGGTGTCCACCGGCTATGCGTATAAACATTTCATGCTGGCTGCTTCTGCTATGAACTGAATATCACAGCTGCGCGGACATCGGGATGCTTGCCGTCCCGCGCGCAGCTTTATCATGCTATCGGCTCTTCTTTTTCACCTGATACCGGATTAGAGTCTTGATTGTCTTAGCATCTGGCCTTGACTGGTATTCTTCTTCGTGCGGGCCAGCCATTTCATAGCCA
>JAOUDT010000153.1 GCA_029859145.1 Dehalococcoidia bacterium | reverse complement strand
AATCCAATTTATCCGAATCGGAATCCCAATCCCACCTTAGTCCCCCTTCGTACGGAGCCAACCTCGAATGAGATAACATGCCTGATAATGCTTTATTGAAACCCTTGAGGTCAGTAGTCTTGATTGGATGTCCATGGGCTGTATCGCAAAGGATTCGATAAATGTCTTCTCTGATTTCTCTGGCTTTCTCCAGCACTGCTTGTGCCTCAATCGGCTTTTCCTCGCTTTTTCTTAATAGCGCATCCTTAGCATCGCCTGAAATTATGCCTCTATCTGCCGACCATTCAATCAAATCGGCGTACTTATTCAAGGATTCCTCGGGATTGTCACTGGCATGCCAGTCTACCGTATTGGCAAAATCCAGGCACAACCAGCCCGTTTTGGTACAATATTCCGTATCCATATTCTATTGCCTCCGATTTTTTGTATTCTAACCACCTATAGGGTCTTGACAGGTTATTTTTGCCATGTTATACTAACCACCATAAGGATTATAGCAGGTTCATACAATCAAGTCAATACCCTGCGAGGAGGCGCCAAATGGTACAAAAGAACGAAGTATTAACACAGGAGGACAATTGCATTCCACTCATTTGTAGAAAACGAACAGCAGCGCAGGAAGACTGTCTGGCAATCACAGAAAGAGAGATACCGATGAACGCGATCGAACAAACCTGTATGTTTGAAGTCGGGGAGGAGACTCGTGTTGGCAGGACGTCTCCTATGTTGGTGGATACCCTTGTGAAAGTCACAAAATGGCTGAACCATCTTGGGAGTGGGAAAATAGATGGTAGTCGCCTGCAATCGAGACACAACATCCATCATAACTTCAAAATAAATGGTATCGGACGCTAGCAACGAACGTCGTATGTACCTGAGAGTAATTCCACGCATGTTGATGTTGATCCTTTGTCCCTCGTAGGATTCTGTCGGCCTTGCCTTCGTCTGGTTCTGGGTGCTATTTGTTCCCGCTCGCGTAAAAAGAAGTTGCCGTGGTCAGCTTTGTGGCGTCCAAGCAGTTCTTCCCTGCGAGGGCTTTGGACACCAATACGCTCAGCCTCCGTCCCTTTGCGGCGAAATCAAGCGCCGTCCTGAAGTCGAAACGCCTTCACTAGCGAGATATAACCGCACCAACCTACTAACAAAAGTCTCAAACTGGCGAAAGCTGGCATGATGTGCAACCTTTTTGTCCGGCCAACGTTATACAATATGGAACAACAGCCAGTCTTCTAAGAAAAAACAAGGGAAGAAGGGATACCTTATTACAAGAATCCTGGTGGTATCGGTGGGAGCCATTTTGATACTGGGCCTGTCTGTAACGCCATGTCCAAAGGTGCAACTGGATGAGAGTACAAGAACCGAAGGCCTTGTGTCCGAGATCCCTTTCCAACTTCACGGATCATTGATAATAACGCAGCTCTCCATCGATAAATCGGCTCCACTCAACTTCATCTTCGATACCGGCGCTGGCGCGACGATAATCAATGAAGGTACTGCCGCCAGTCTCTGTATCGTCGGCGACGAAATTGTATCCCGGGAGGGTGCAACCGGAATGGCCACAATCGTACGGTCAACTGATCATATGTTGGATGCCGGAGGTCTGAGGTTTCAGGATGTCACGTTGGGAATCGCTGATATTGACCGTATAGAGAGGCAATTGGGTATGCAAATCGATGGTGTCATAGGGTGGGAGATCTTGTCTCAGTATGCGGTTAGAGTGAACTACGATACGATGCTGATAGAGATATATGACAACAGAAGATTTGCGTATGACCTGGGCGCGATTAGTCATCCCATCGCGGTGCGCGGTACTGTAATCTTCACCAATATAACGGTCGCCTTCGAGAGTGGTAATACCTTCAACGGCAAGGTAATGGTGGATACTGGCTCAGGAAACACCTTCTCTTTCAACACGCCTTTTACAGAGGAGAATAACCTGCTGGCAGAGATGGATACCTACTATGAACGGGAAATTCAGAGCCTGAGCAACGAAACTGCTCACGTCTACACTACCATGATTGCCGCCTTGAACGTCGGCGAATACGAATTTTCCACCCTGCCGGCCAGTATGGCCATTGCCGAGGCAGGAGCATTATCATGGTCTGGCCCGATGGGTATTCTGGGTAACGGCGTGCTTAAGCATTTCAACGTTTTCATTGACCTCCAGCAAAAAGTAATGTCTCTTGAGCCTAACCGGCTGTACCATGACCAGTTCGAGGTCAACTGCTCCGGATTGGAGCTGGTCACGGATGACGCCTTTCAGAGTGTGATTATTGATCATATCTATGCAGGCTCACCAGCCGAAGAAGCAGGCCTTGAGGCGGGTGACGGAATCGTACAGATAAACGGGGCAAATGTGTCGGACTTCCAGCTGCCTCAGATCAAAAGTATGCTCAGTCAGGATGGCCAGCAGGTTGAAATCCTGATCGACCGAGACGGTGAATTAGACGGCTATCTTTTCAGGCTCCGACCGCTAATCGACTAGCAGATGCGACAAAACGCTACCTTATGCGATACTCGAGTACGGCCGCGGTGTTCCGGGGACATAGTACCTGATTTGTGGCAGGCAGAGAGCCAATCTCTCGAGCATGGCTTGAAGCTGACCTAGCAACAATGAGAATAATCTTTGGCGAAGCTTGAGGATATCTTGAGGCTTTGTCGAAGGATGGACCAACTTTCAGTGGTCCGGGTATATCATGCCTGATTCACGATAGACCTGATTGGTATCGTGTCCCCTGCACTCGAGAGCCCGAAGGGATGAACTGAGGCCCGCCGCTCTCTGCCGCTGAACATTCCGTCAATTTGTTTAATAAGGCACCAGCGCGTTGAAGCTGATCGGGCTCACAATCCGGAGGTGGTTCGCTCAAGTCCAGCCCCCGCCACCAAAACAAAACGAGGGGTAGCAATAATTCTCCCCCTGGCCTTTTTTAGGCAACAACCTTGTCTATGCTACGACCAGGCGAGGTCGAATCGGTCGAGGTTCATTACCTTGTTCCACCCCGCTATAAAGTCGTGCACGAACTTCTCCTGGCAGTCATCACACGCGTAGACTTCCGCCAGGGCCCGGAGTTGCGAGTTCGAACCCAAGATGAGGTCGACACGGGTGGCGCTCCACCTGAGTTCACCCGTTTTGCGGTCGCGCCCTTCAAATACGTCAGCGTCTTTCGAGACCGGTTTCCACTCCGTGCTCACGTCCAGCAGATTCACGAAGAAGTCATTAGTGAGCGTCTCCGGCCGCCTGGTGAAGACCCCGTGGCGGGTCTGGCCGAAGTTGGTATTCAGGACACGCATGCCGCCAATGAGGACCGTCATCTCAGGCGCCCTGAGCGTCAGCAATTGCGCCCTATCCACCAGCAGCTCCTCGGCCGGCATAGAGAACTTGCCCTTGAGGTAGTTGCGGAAGCCATCCGCGACGGGTTCGAGCACGGCGAAGGAGGCCGCATCGGTGTGCTCCTGCGAGGCGTCCATACGTCCCGGCGTGAA
>JAOUDT010000010.1 GCA_029859145.1 Dehalococcoidia bacterium | reverse complement strand
GTTCTTCAGCTTTGCCCGACATGGCGTACCTGTCACCAAGATTGACGAATTCCATCGGCACTGGGCCCTCCTTGGCTAGTATCTGGGCAACTCGGCTGCCAAGACCACCTTGAGCTAGGTGCTCTTCGGCAACGACAACTGCGCCCGTCTCTGAAGCTGCCTCAACTATGGATGTTTGATCCAAAGGTTTGATTGTATGCATGTTGAGTACCCGGCAATCTATATTTTGTCTGGCCAGGATATCCGCCGCCTCTAAAGCCTTGGCTACCATGATGCCCGTGGCCACAATAGTTGCGTCCTTGCCTTGTCTCATAGTCACGGCCTTACCTAATGTAAAGTGATAGCCTTCGGGGTAGACAATCGGTGTCTTAGGGCGACCTAGCCTGATGTAGAAGGGTCCATAAACGCTTGCTGCTGTTCTTACTGCTGCAGCAGTCTCTACAGCGTCTGCCGGAACGACCACGGTGAAACCAGGAAGGGAACAACACAGGGCCACGTCTTCAATTGCCTGATGAGAAATGCCATCCTCACCTACGCTGATACCGCCGTGTGTAGCTACGATTTTAACATTTAGATTCGGTTGGGAAATACATAGCCTCAACTGGTCGAAACAACGACAAACGACAAACACAGCAAAGGTGCTGGCGAAGACAGTCTTGCCCGAAGCAGCCAAACCAGCAGCTATACTGATCATATTCTGTTCTTGCAGGCCGCAGTTGAAGAAGCGGTCGGGAAACTCACGGGCAAAGAAGCTCGTCATCGTTGAGGGCGACACATCGGCATCCAGGACGACAATGTCTTTGTTTTGTCTGCCTAGCTCTACCAGAGTCTTGCCATAGATTTCCCGGGTAGACGCTTCAGCCATACTCACTCCTGTGCCCCATGAAACACCCGCCTGGCTCTATTCAGGGGGAACCCCGGGATGTCAATCGGTGAATGCCGGGCCCCCCCCAGAAAAAGGGGGTATTTCAGGGGTAGTTACTCCAACTCCTTCAGTGCCTTTTCGGCCTCTTCCTGGGTAGGTGCTTTACCATGAAACCCCACGTTGTTTTCCATGAAGCTAACCCCCTTGCCCTTAATGGTTCGGGCGGTGATCACAGTAGGCTTGCCTTTCATTTTTTCAGCTTCGGGGAAAGCAGCTAGGATTTGGTCGAAGTCGTGTCCGTCAACGTTGATAACATGCCAGCCAAATGCTTGCCATTTCCGGACGAGGGGTTCGAGGTTCATGATTTGGCGAACCCACCCGCTAAGCTGCATGTCATTGCAGTCAACTATAGCTGTCAGGTTATCCAGGTTGAAGTGGGCTGCCGCAAGTGCTGCCTCCCAAGTCTGTCCCTCTTCGCATTCCCCATCGCTCAGCAGAGCGTACGTCCGGTATGTTTTGGAATCCAGCCTGGCAGCCAAAGCGACGCCAATAGCATAGGACAAACCTATCCCCAAAGAACCGGCCGACATTTCCACACCAGGGGTGAGGTTCCTATCAGTGTGCCCTTGCAGACGGCTGTCCATCTTTCTCAGTGTTTCCAGCTCTGCTACGGGAAAGTAGCCGGCTTCAGCTAGGGCAGCGTACAAGATTGGAGCCGCATGTCCTTTGCTTAGAATAAATCGGTCACGCTCTGACCATTGTGGATTGTCCGGATCATGGCGCAGGATTTTGAAATAAAGTGCCGTGATAATGTCGGCTGCTGATAGAGAGCCACCAGGATGTCCACTGCCGGCCGCAGCTATCATGCTGATGACATGACGGCGCAGCTTCTTGGCCATTTCTTTTAGCTCTGCCGTGGACAAATTAAATCCGTTGCTTGGAGGGGTGTTTCGAACGGATGCTCGCTTTGGCATGGGCCGAGTAATACATTTTAGCTCAAAATGGCGCGCCCTGTCTAGGGTCACCGTGCCATCTTTGAACCAGGAGAGAGCATATTTATGCTGAGGGCACGAGAAACTGTTTCAGTTGGGTCAAATCGCTAAGAGATTCCTGATGGTTTTCCCCCGACCTGTCAATATAGAAAGCATTTAGGCCAGCCTGGCGGGCATTGAGGAAATCGAACTGCCAGCTATCACCCACATGGATCACCTGACCAGGCTTGACGCTCATCTCCTCACATATCCTGAGGTAAAAATCAGGGGTTTTGACTTGCTTGTAATGGGATACCGAAGAAAAAATTCGAACAAAGTAAGGTTTGATATCTCGCAGTAGGCAATGCAATAGCTCCAGCGGCGTACCTGAGGCGACGATTAGCTTATACTCAGTGGCTAAGGAAGAAACGACATCGGTTATCTCAGGATAGTAGGATATCCTGCTCAGGCAACTTCGTATTACTGGCTCAGAAGAACCCAGATCAAGACGGCTAAACCAATACTCAATATCATACCATTCCAGCCTATTGACACCGACCTTGTTGTACTCCTCAGTAATGCACTTCTTAGCTTGAGCAAGGTCAAGTCCTTTTTTCTGAGCGTAGAGCGCAGGGATAGCCTCGTGCCATATCATCTCGCTGAAATCAGGCGTTACCAGCGTCCCCTCTGCATCAAAAGAGATCAATTCAATTCGCGTCATTTTGAGATACCGATGTTATCATGGCAGAGAGCCGAAAGTCTATTTGCCTATTCCCCTTCACCGGGATAGAATACGCAAGATGCTAAGTTACTCAGTGACGGAGAAGCTGAGCCATACCTTCGAGCTTGGTCCTATCAGACCTCCCAGCGAAGCCTATTCCCTCTTGATAAGGGCGACGAGGAATTGTCCCTGGAATAGATGCCGGTTCTGCCCGGTGTACAAAGGCAGCAAGTTTGAACTAAGGGCAGTGGGACAGATCTTAAAAGATGTCGAGGCGGTTGAGGCTATCAGTGAGGGTATTAAGGAAGTGGCGTGGGCGGCGGGCTATGGGGACAGGGTAAGAGAGGTAGCAGGGATGTTCTGTAACCAGCACCAATATGGTCCGTGTGTATGCCATGTTGCCCAATGGCTCACGAGAGGAGGCAAGACCGCATTTCTCCAGGATTCCAATACCCTTGTCATGCGCACTAGCGAGCTAATCCATGTGATTAGTTTCCTGAGAAGAACCTTTCCCGGCCTAAATAGAGTGACTACATATGGTCGGTCCCACACGGCAGCTAGAAGGTCGACAGTGGAGTTGAAGGAACTCAAGGATGCTGGGCTAGACAGGATTCACATTGGACTAGAGACTGGCTATGACCCTCTGTTGGCCTATATGGAGAAAGGCTGCACCGCTGAAAACCATATTGAAGGTGGAAAGAAGGTGAAAGAGGCAGGCATTTCCCTGTGCGAATATGTTATGCCCGGCCTTGGGGGCAAGGTGATGTCTCAAGAGCACGCTCGGGAAACAGCCAGGGTGCTAAACGAGATTGACCCCGATTATATCAGACTGCGCAGCCTCCACGTCTCTCCGGCTATGCCGCTGTGGGCCAAATTACAGGAACGAGATTTCGAGCTGCAGACAGAGGATGATGTAGTCAAGGAATTAGCTGTCTTCATCGAAAAGTTGCAGGTTACCAGCTATCTCAGAAGCGACCACATACTCAATTTACTGATGGAGGTCGAAGGCAAAATGCCGGAGGATAAGGGAAAATGCCTCAATATCATAAACCAGTATTTGTCTCTGCCAAATGAAGAAAGGCTCAACTTCAAAGTCGGCAGGCGCGCTGGTTTATACAATAGACTAGGTGACCTCAGTGATAGCGACAGACATGATAAAGTGGAACAGGCCATAAAGCATCTTAAAGCGCAGGACAGCCATGTTGAGGATGAGATACTGAGGCTGAAAAACAGCTTTATCTAGTGGGAGAATCGTGGCAAGAGGATTTGTCAACCTAAATCGTTTCAAGCACGGGCGAGCCATAAAGCGGAACAGTAAACAACACACTGAGCTACAGAATAGGAAGAAAACCAGAGGTAAAGAGGCTAAATTTCGCGGCTAAGATAAATGAACTGACACTACAGAAAAGGAAGGCTGCTGACCTGATTTATATAACTTGCTGAGGCACAAATTTATGTCAGCCTCATTCCTCTGTAATGCTATTAGCCGTGTTCCTGGTGTTGTCTTTCACATGGATAAATAGGTAGACTAGTTCCCTATTCACAAGCAAGAATAACCAGGCCAAGAAGGAGCCGATTATTCCCAATACAATTGCGGCGACACCCATACCTACACCTTGCAGTTCAGCTCTCCAAACCGTCAGTCCACCGTTCATGATCTCTAGCCCCAGGAGAATGGAAGCAAGAACGCCAATTATCAGTATGGCCCAGCCCAAAACTCTTAAGACGCTGGTCACGTACGGCAGGAAATGATACTGGAGCGGTTTGCTTCCTCCTCTCCAAGGTTTCTGTAGAGCATTGTCTATCCTCCTGCAGGGCGGTAGCAGCCTGAACTTTCCAATGAGCCTCTCTAGCAGAGAAACAACGTTGTGGAAGAAGGAAACAACCTTGCGAAACAGGGACCTAACTACCTCCTTCATTTCACCTAACCACCAAGGCACATGAATCTAGTCTTGGCTCGGTTTTTCTGCGATGGTGATGCGCTCAGCCGTGTTTCTGGTGTTCTCTTCAACTTGTATGAGCAAGTAGAAAAGCTCCCTGGTTGCTAGCAAAAATAGCCAGCTCAGAAAGGAGCCAATTATCCCCACAACAGCGATAAAGGCACCGGTAATTCCACCGTACACGATTCCCATAACGATCGAGCCAATGACACCCACTATGAGCACTATCCACCCCACTACCCTCAGAACAGCAGTCGCAAATCTTAGGAAAGGATACCTCTGCATTTTGCCTCCTTTCTGTCCTCGAAGCTCCTTAAATCCGATTTACATAGTCTACTGGAGGTTGGGCCTTACGTAAATTCGCCTTTGCCCAAGCTCACGAATATAATGGCGAGTAGCCCAAAGAGAAACCAGGGGCCGATAAGTGCAAAGATGGAGCCAACAAGCGCCAGTCCCCAGACTTTTCTCGCCAAGGCACAGATACCCCCTACTATCGCTAGTATCCCGAATACGATTAACGGGGCGAAAATAGCACTCAGCCATCCAATGCCGAAAATTCCCCCGAAAAAGGCGGTCCCTGTAGCACCGAGCGTGCCCAAGATCAGTTCAACAGCCCCTGCAATGATGGCCAATATACCTGCAGTCGTTGGCTTCCAAGTTTTTTCCATACCTTTGGCCCTCCTTTTCTTCTGCATAAAGATATAATCAGGAATTCCCCTTGTCAATACCCCATGAGTTTAGCCACTTGGGAAACGCCCTTTCTTGTGTCATGTACGGCCTAATAGGGCTCCGCAACCCTTCTCGGGCTAGCAACAGGAAATGGCAGCTACAATCCAGGCAACCATCGAAAGCAAGAGTCCCACGGTATGCATGCCACGCCGAACAAGAATAGAATGGATAGGATCCCCCCGACTATCACGAATATGCCCAAGCCAATAAGAAACATCCGCCACCACAATCCCCAAGCTAATTTCCATGTTGGTCTTACCTCATTATCCATCTGCTCTCCTTTACCTGTTGTTTCCAAGATTAGAAGCCCGTCAATTGACTGGATAACTTGTGCGATGACTTCAACTCATTATAAGTATAGCTATTACCCGATGTCAATATGTTCAGTCGGAAGGCGGTTAGTAGTGTCGTTTTGAGGAGTGCCCACAAATCTGGGCAACGAGCAATGTCGCACATTCTTCTCCTTGTTGAGCAAGGCGACCGATATTGCCAAACAAGCTGTGAGTAGCTTAGCCAAGCTGTTTGACCATATAGGTGCCTTCCAGATGATAACCAAGCGATCGATAATACTCCCGGGCACCAATACCACTCAGGACCGATAGTCCCTGAGCTCTGAAGTCGTCCCTGGCTATTCTCTCTGCTTCTCGGAGCAACCTTTCCCCCAGACCCTGATGTTGAGCGCCTTGTTCCAGCCTTGCCCCCAAAGGAACTTCCGGGCCAAAAATGTGTAGCTCCCTGACTATTGCGTTTTCGTCACTTACTCTCAACCTCAGCAAGCCAAACAACGTTCGATTCTCGTCCTCGTAGGAAAGGAAGATCTCCTTACCCCCCAAGGTTTCATAGTCCAACCTGACTAGACAAGGCTCGCCAATTGCCCAACCATCCCTGCGGCGATGCCCATATTCGCGACAACGAATGCAGCTACAGCAAATACCCGCCTGCTCCATCTTTTTTCTAATAGTCCCTCTCAACGCTAGATCCCGGCTGCCGGCGATGATGAATTTGCTGGGGATGTCCCTCATCAATCTGGAAATCCTTACATACTTTGGAATCAGAATCTTTATAGCTGTAAGTAAATCAATCATCACCTCATCACGATAAGGCCGATAGCAACTATCTCGATACCAACTCTCCAACTCACTACCCCGAACCACCAGAGTGGGGTAAAGCTTGAGCCCGTCAGGCCGAAACTGTCCGTCTTCAAACAATTGCCGCGATAGCTCCAGGTCGTGCTCGGGTGTAGACCCGGGCAGACCAGGCATCCAATGATAGTAGACCTTGAAACCGTAATCTCGTAGTAGCCTGGTTGCAGAGACGACCTCAGCTACTCCGTGGCCCCTCTTTGTCAGATGGTGAATCTCATCATCTAGAGTCTGCACACCCAGCTCGACTCTGGTGGTGCCAAAATCGAGCATTCTCCCTATCTCATTCTCTCCACAGAAGTCCGGCCTGGTCTCGATGCACAATCCCACACAGCGATGCTCGGCGTTTTCATTAAATCTCTTGGCTTCCTCTAAACCGCCGGACGTGACGCCGTTCAAAGCGTCATAGCAATCTTTGACAAACTGGTACTGATAGTCACAAGGATAAGCCAGAAATGTACCACCCATGATGATGAGCTCTATCTTATCCCGAGCATGTCCCATCTCAGCTAGCGTCTTGAGCCTGATTTCCACCTGTTTTTTGGCATCAAAGCCACAATCCCGAGCCCGAAGCACCGCTGGAGACTCTATGGTATAGCTCTTGGGTGCCTCAGTAGAAGTGGGGCAATAAACGCATTTGCCCGGGCAGGGAAAAGGCTTGGCCATGACTGCAACCGGGGTTACTCCGGAAATCGTTCGCGATGCTTTCTTCATGGCATAATATGTTAGAGTTTAGCAGAGTGTATATGTGACTACAAATAGACAGGTTTTCGACCAAATAGCTGAAAGCTGGTATCGGGTAAGGCACTGGCCTTTATTAAGAGACGAGCTTGATGCTTTAGCAGCAAGATGGCAAAGCGGCAACCTGCTAAATGTCGGCTGCGCTCACGGCCCAGATTTCTTGCCGTTCGCGCAAACGTTTGAACTCAACGGACTGGATGTGTCCGTTGCTATGCTCAGGCAAGCTATGACGTACTCGGCCAAGTTCAGGTTTTATGTCAACTTGATAAGTGGTGATGCGTTGTTTCTGCCTTTCGCCAATAATACCTTCGATTGGGCGATATCGGTGGCCACCTACCACCATATTAAGGGCGGACAAGAAAGAGAGAAGGCATTCGAAGAATTGAGGCGAGTATTAAAGCCGAAGGGAGAGGCTTTTGTAACGGTTTGGAACCGAGGACAGCCAAGGTTCTGGTTCAGATCGAAGGAGCAACGGGTCCCGTGGCGACTGAAGGAAAGGACAGTCTATCGTTACTATCACCTGTTCTCCTATCGCGAGTTACGAAAGGCGTTGATCAGAAGTGGCTGGGCAATTGTTGCGATGTCGCCGGAGAAGTCCTACCATTTCCCGATAAGAGAGTTTTCACACAACATATGCGTTCTGGTGAAAAAATGCTAGATTTTGAGTCCTGCCAGAGATCAAGGCGGAAGTCTCATCCCGGTGTAAGATTACCAGTTGATTAGGCTGACATTGGTCGCCTGTGTCTCTATTTTTCCGCTCTCACCAGCCAGTTTTGGCCAGCGTAGCAAGATTTTATGCTGATATTCGTGAAGCCGGCTTCTTTTAGAATTCTCCGTAAGTCTTCTTCGGTCAAAAAGTGATATCGTCCCGCCTTCCCCTTGCCAAGAATGATTCTGTTGATTGCAATAACAACCAAATTCACAGGAATGAGCAAAAGAGATACAAGAATATGATAGGCCCTCCTGTAAAGGGGAGTCAGTCTGTTAATTGTCGATATGTGTTCTCTAATGAGTGCGTCTTGCGCGGCGTTTGGCTTGGGATTGGCCATAATCAGTGCGCCGGCTGGCTTCAGGACTCTGTGAAATTCGGAAATGGCTGTATGAGGCTCTCCCAGGGCGTACAGTGTGTTGGAGCAAATCACTTTATCAAAGGAGTTGTCTGGAAACTCAAGGCTTTTGTTCAAATCGGCAACTCGTAGTTCTACATTCGATAGGTTTCTGCATTTCCTATGGGCGTAGGCTATCATCCTTCTGTTAATGTCTACGCCTGTGATACTTGTTCCTTTTCCTTTGTTTTCTTCGATGACCTTTTCTATTACCAGTCCGGGCCCACAACCCGCATCGAGAATACGCTCTCTTTCTTTGAGGTCTAACGTGTCGTTTAGGTCTTCCAAAAGCCGGCTATAGGGGAACAGGTTTCTCAAAGATAGACTATAGAAATACGAATATATGTCCCAAAACGGCATTCTAGATCACAAATTGAATCAAAGCCTAAAAATCAAAGTGATACACAAAAATCCAAGGTGCCCGCATGGTGTTCGCAAATTCTTGGACACACTCGACACATCCATCCCGGAATTCCGGTTTGTCATTCTGGTTCTCGTTTTCGAAGTGTTTGATGTCTCTTCGGTCTCTGGTTGTATTATGAGCCTATTTGCTCGCCGGATGTGTCTTGTCCTATTTTCACCCTATCGGGAAGCCCGGCCTCAACAATGTCGATGAACACCTCCACCAATTTGGGGTCAAACTGAAGCCCGGCGCCCTGCCTCAGCTCAGTCACTACCTCCTCGATGGACAGGGCAGGACGATAAGGGCGGGCAGAAGTCATGGCCTCGAAGCTATCAGCTATGGCAAGGATGCGGGCTTCCAGCGGAATCTCTTCGCCTTTCAGTCCCTCAGGATAGCCAGTACCATCCCACCGCTCGTGATGATATAGGATGCTATTGGTGGAAGGAGCCAGTCTGGGTATGTTGCTGATGATATTTGCCCCTAACCTGGGATGTGCCTTGATTGCTTCCCAATCTTCTCTATTAAGCTTTCCCTTTTTGTTAAGCACTCTGTCGGAAATGCCGACTTTGCCGATGTCGTGGAGCAAAGCAGCAGCGCTCAACGCAGATACCTCGTCAGGGGATAATCCAATCCTTTCCGCCAAAGCCATGGCATAAATGTTGACTTTCTTAGAATGACCATAAGTATACGGGTCCTTGGCCTCCACGGCCGAGGCTATGTCATAGACCTCATTCAAACTACCGGGTGCGGTGCCAATACCAGGAAGGCCCCCGTCATTCGGTGGTTTGGGCAGAATCTTGGACGACAGGAAGATTCGATTGCCTCCTGTCCGCTTAGCGTTGTAAAGGGCGGTGTCCGCGACATCAACGAGTTCACCGGACAACATTCCATCTGCAGGATAGGTAGCCAAACCAATGCTGCAGGTCACAGCAACTGCTTTCTTCTCCATCTCCTCAGCAACCTGGCTCCGAACCCGCTCCGCTACCACATAAGCAGCATCCCTAGCCGTTTGGGGCAGTATTACAACGAATTCATCGCCACCATAGCGAAAAGCAAGGTCAACATTCCTGACAGAGTTCTTTATGATTCTCCCTATCTGGCTCAGAAGAACATCTCCGGCCGGATGCCCATACACATCGTTATAGGCCTTGAAGTTATCCAGATCAATCATGGATATGGAGAATTGGTCACCGTAACGAGAATGCCGGGAGAGTTCTTCTTTGAGTCGCTCTTCAAAATGATGTCGGTTGAATAGCCCGGTAAGTGCATCAATACGAGACTTCTGTTCCAGCCGAGCATAGAGTTGAGCATTCTCGATCGGCGCAGCGATCTGCGAAGCTACTCTTTGCAGAAGTTGTATTTGACCGCGACTGTAGGCGTTGGATTGGCGACTGGCCAAGACTAGGCTCCCGATAGTATGGTCTGCCACACTGAGGGGTAGGTGAACGACAGAACGAATTCCCTGCTGCAAATAAGTTTCCGAGGTCCAGAATCTGTGTTGCCGTTTAAGGTCGGATTCATACACGGCGCGCCTATCACGGCATGCCAACTCTGTGGCCGTCCCTTCGAGTGGTATTCTCTCCCCCGGCTGCCAGGCAGAACCTATGGTGCTGGACAGGACCATAAAGCAAAGGTCGTTTCCATCAATCAAGGCAATTGTTGCCCAGTCAATATCTGCTACCTTCTTCAATTCCTGGGCAAAACCTTCAAATATCATTTGGATGCTCACGTTGGAGGTCATGATTGAAGTCAGGCGGTTAAGCAGGGTTGTTTCCTGGTCTCGTTCTCTCAGACGCTCGCGGGAATATTCCTTCTCCATGCTTGCCGCTACCTGGCCGGTGATAGACTCCAGCAAATCAATGTCCTCGACGCTGTAAAGCCTCGCGTCTCGCCTCTCGCTTACTGCTACTATGCCCACGATTTTCCCTTCGTTCACCAAGGGAACGAACATCTGCACTCCAGCCAACTTGATTTCTTCCCTCTCTTCTTCCCACATAGACTGGAATTCAGGAATGATAGTGAGGCTCCTCTCTGGCAATATGGTGGTTCTGCGTTCCAGCCAGGTCACAACAGGACTATCCTGCCTCAACTTCAACTCTGCCATAGGATTATCCTCTACAGGAGGGTAGACAAACCGGGCTTCAAGACTTCCTTCTCCAACCTGGGGCAGAAGCAGGCAAGCTCTCCGACAGTCAACAGACTGAGCGAGCAGTGAAGTAAATCCATTGCCTAGCTGCTCAAGGGATGGAACATTATGCATGCCGGTGATAAATTGAGACAGCTGCCTGCGGTAGAAGGATTTTGTGCCCATGAAGGCATCCTCCACTTTGCTCTGCCAAATGTCATGTACCTTGTGCACAAGCAGCAAGATCGCGGGAATTCCCAGACCCATGGTTACCGCTAGAGAGGCAAGGTTGAGTCCAAAGCCGATGACTCGATGAGCCAGCGTGAAAGCCAGTAGCACCACGCCAACACTGCCACCATAAAGGACTACATATATAACGGCTTGACGGAATACGACATTGATATCCACCAGACGGTGGGTCACTACAGCGTAGGTCAGGATACAGGCAATGACAATGTTGCCAATATGGCTGATAGGGAATTCGCCTCCGCGAGGAGTGTAGGAGCTTAGTAGAAAGACTGCTAAGACGCCGATGGCACCAAGCAGGTAGGTTATCTGATTGCGCTCTGAGGGGTTGGGCGAGAGCTTGTACTTTTGTATCAGAGAACGTACATCCGTGACACCTACCGTGAAAAGAAAAACTAGACCTATCACAATAATCCATGGACCGTAGTCAACAGCGATGGCTCCGCCATCAGCAATTCTAATCTCCTTCGGTATGAGGCCGACTGTTGTCAGGATGACCGTGGCTGCCAAGAAACCATAGGCCCACGGAGTCCTTATGCGTCCGGACTGGTAAAAGGAGGAGACGAAGTAGTGGAGTTGAACTAGCATCCAAACAGCAGTACATATGCCGAATTTAACCGCGAATGTTTTGCCCTCGGCAAAGAGACCGCTGTAGCCGAGGAAACCGATAGAACTCCATAGGATTGCCGGAATTAGGAACAGAAAGAAGAATAATTGCTTCCTATCCCACGGCCGATTGGACAACAAAATAACAAATAAGGGGATATAGGCAATCGTGGCAATCAAGGGAATCAGAATCTGTGCATCCATAACATCACCGCTACGCTCAAACAAATGAATTTTAACACAGTTTTGCCTATGCTTCTGACCTATTCCTCGCTGTCACTGCGAGCCACAAATCTCTCTGATACGAAGTATTATCAATGTTAATTTGAGAGCTGTCAAGAGAACTAAGGTAATACCCAGAACGTACCACCAGTCTCAATTGCAGCTGGCTGGTACACAATAGACCTGAAATTTCACCTGTTGCGTCTGCAGCTACCGGTTAGGAATTTCTGGAGGCATTGCTTCAGTGACAAAAAGGGGTGAGGTCTCAAACTCGCCCTTTTTGTCTTGATACGGCGTATTGATTCCGTCTAGACCGGATTGCCCTCAGCGGGCAGGGGCACGTTCGGCTTCGCCTACGGGTGCAGCCTCCACCACGACCATAGGAGATCTCAGTAGAGAGAGCACTTCTTCCGAGGGATTAACGTGCGGCGGTTTTACGCTCTCCAAACCAACTGCTTGGGAATCTCGCCGGGCCACATAGTTGGAAAATGCACCCTGGGGAAGCAGAGTGACTTCTACAGGCTTCAGGGCCAGCGCCGTTTCCATATCTCCGATGAAGCTGTAGAGATTGCAGCGATGCCTTTTATCCAGTCTCTTAAACTGCTCACGTATTACTGTTGACAGGCTTTTCTCACTGGCAATCTGGCCCTCTTCAAGTTCAAGATAAACGTGCAGTACGGGCTTATCGTCGATCACTTCCTTGCGTGCTACCCAGTCAACATAAGGAACGCCGCTCTTTTCCATCGCCTGGCGAATCACTCTCTCTGTCAGCCGACCCAGAGAGGCAACGTCAACGAAGTCGTCAGCGCGGCCATGGAATGCCATCTGGGGAATATCGATGTTGAGTTTTTCATTTCGCAGCGAGGTTATCCTTATTATGTCGCCAATGCGGTACCTCGTCATAATACCGCCGTGAAAATTGGTGATCACTATCTCGTAGAGGTCGCCCGCTTTCGCCTCGTCCAGCAAGATGGTCTGCGGCTGATAGGAATGGTCCAACTGCCACCTAAACATTTCCCTTTCAGGAATCAACTCGAAGAAGTTAAGGTTGGGAACGAAAGTCATGCCTTCGTGGTCCCAGGTCTGGGTAGCATAGATACCGCCCTCAGTGCCGACATATATCTGCAGGACCTCCCTCCCCCACAGTTCCTCTACCGTTTCTGCGAAGATTGCCGTGTCTGCGCCGCCGCCAATAATCGCTTTGAGTGTCCAGATGTCCCTGGGAAGCATGGCGCGCCCAGCGAGCTTGCTCTTGGCCAATCCCTTCATCAGCCGGGCGCATGCCTTGGGATGAGAGAATAGAAAACGAGCATCAACATCGTTCATCCTCTGTCTAAACAACTCACCAACATAGGCTAGCACAGAGGGCACGCCGCCAAGAGCATCAAGGCCCGTCGATAGGGCCTCCTGGAAGCCGATGTCCATCTTCTCTTGAAAGGTCATTTCTGCTCCGTCAGAGGGGAAGATGTCGCAGCCGAGTGCCTGTCTAGTCAGATATGCCACGATGCCGGACCCGTAATCACGCGACCCCATGGTAGCCAGGAGCTTCAGGTGGTCCTTGACCAAGTAGTGGCCTTCACGGCTGCAACTGCTCAAAAGGCCAACTCCACCAGCCACGCGCTCGAACTCCTGCAAAAACACCTCAGATAAAGGCACCCATTTGAAAGTATACTCACCAATCCTGGCCACAGTATGCACCCATGCCTCAGGCCTTGCCGGCAGTACATCTTCTTTCTTTTCCACAAGTTCAGGTAGGTAATTTGCGTACGTAGTCAACGGTACCTGATTGCGAAATTCCTCCACTGTATCGGGCATGGCACCCCCCATCACCCTCCTGCCCAGTTCGCTGTCTTTCAATAGCTCAATCTGCTCCAAGAGCAGCCTCTTCTGAATAGCCATAAACTGCTCGAGATTCAGGCTAAGAAATCCGCAGCACATCTGCCACAACTCTTCTTTTCTGCCCCCACGCAGTAACTCGATGGGTCTTGTCATGACTCTCCCTCCAGCTTTCTCCCTTGTCATTCAGCATGACAAAGAGGAAATAGCTGTCTTGAGGACAGTATGACAATAGTAAAATAGGTTGGGAAGAGACTGTATTCTAGAAGATAGTTCTATTTGAAGCTGTGGAGGATAGTCAGAGAGGAAGACGCAAAGATAGAGGAGAAGCGGCCAGGGGCTTCTTGCCGTAGCAATAATTGTAGTACCTATTCAGTCAATTGCACGAGCTAAGTCTCTATCCCACCCTATAGAGGCAAAGCTATAATCGGCAAAGCTATTACAGAATACTTCTACGATCTCGGCATCGGACCTACTACAGGTTTCGCCTACGTTCTATTTAGCTCTGAGCCCGGCGGCTCACCAGACAGGCTCTTGCCCACTCTTGCTGCCTCA
>JAOUDT010000152.1 GCA_029859145.1 Dehalococcoidia bacterium | reverse complement strand
TTCTTGAGCTTCACCCAGGCGGAATGCTGCGGGAAGTGTGTCCCTTGCCGATTGGGAACCAAACAAATGCTGGAAATACTGAACGGAATCACCCAGGGCAGAGGGAGTGAACAAGATATAGATACTCTGCTTACCATAGCTAAGACGGTCAAAGAATGCTCGCTATGTGGGTTGGGTCAGAGCGCGCCTAATCCCGTCCTTACCACCCTCGATTACTTTAGAGCTGAGTATGAGACCCACATAAAAGAGAAGAAGTGCGCGGCCGCCGTGTGCGATGCCCTCATGATATCACCCTGTCAGCATACCTGCCCGGTAGGAATCAACGTACCCAGATATGTAGCTCAAATTGCCGCCGGTGAGTATCTTGAGGCCGTCAGCACCATCAGGGAGCGCAATCCCTTCCCCGCTATTTGCGGCCGCATCTGTCACCACCCGTGCGAGGGAAGGTGTCGCCGTGGGGAACTCGATGAGCCCGTAGCGATCAGGGCGCTTAAGCGTTTTGCCGCCGACTGGTATTTTGACCACATTGGAGAGCTGCCTTCGCCAGAACCCTTCCCCCGGATTCATAATCGCAAGGTAGCGGTAGTGGGGGCGGGACCTACCGGCTTGTCCTGTGCCTACTACCTCGCTCAGATGGGCTATCCCGTCACGATCTTCGAAGCCCTTCCCGTAGGCGGGGGTATGCTCTCGGTAGCTATACCCGACTTTCGCTTGCCGCGGGAGGTCATCGACAAGGAGATAGATCATATTGCCAGGCGGGGGGTGGAGATAAGATACAACACACCCATAAACGTGAATTTCACCATAGATGATATCAGGCATAATGGCTTTGAAGCTGTCTTCATCGCCGCCGGGGCGCAAAAAAGCCAGAATATCGGTATACCTGGGGAATTGGAGGACATCGAGGGCTTCTACTACGGTTTGAGATTCCTAAGAGATGTAAAAATCGGCAAGCCTGTCAAGATTGGACGCAAGGTAGCTGTTATAGGAGGTGGTAACGTAGCCCTTGACTCTTCTCGCACAGCCCTCCGCCTTGGTGCTGATGAGGTAAGTATCTTCTACCGCCGGTCGCGGGAAGAAATGCCAGTAACCGAAGTGGAGTATGACGAGACTCTGGCGGAAGGCGTTCAGGTCAACTTCCTTGCCAGCCCTACTCGCATAGGAAGCAACGACTGGAAAGTGACGGGCCTACAGTGTGTCCGCATGAAGCTGGGTGAGCCAGATGCCGGCGGACGGCGTCGCCCGATTCCTATTTCTGGCTCTGAGTTTTTTGCTCCGGCCGACACCGTCATTGCTGCTGTCGGGCAGGCTCCAGACCTGTCGTTTCTGCCCCCGGGTAGTGCTCTTGAGCGGACCCGGTGGGAAAGGCTGGCAGTTGATGAAAACAGATTGGCTACCAGCGTTCCCGGGGTATTTGCCGGGGGCGACTTTGTCTCCGGGCCGGGCATGGTCATAGAAGCCATTGCCGCCGGCCGTAGAGCAGCCATTGCCGTAGACAAGTATCTACGGCGTGATGCTTCGCGGGTCGACATGTATGACCTGAAGCCCAGTGTTATTGAAGAGGAAGTAAGTGAGAAAGAAGAAGGGGAGGAAACCTGGGAACCTCAATTCAGGCCGGAAACACCTCATCTCCCTGTCCAGGAAAGGAAAGGCAGCTTCAAGGAGATTGAGCTGAGCTTTCCCGAAGAGAAGGCGATACAGGAGGCCAAGCGATGTCTAAGATGCGACCTAGAGAAGTAGTGGCAAAAACAAAAATCCAAGGAGAGGTGTTTGGAGGTCTTATTTCAGATCTTTGATTTTTGACTTGCGGGAGGTTAGGCATGAAATCCATTACCAAACAGAAGCCTTTTGAGGAAATCAAGCAACAGTTGGAACCGTTTGACCGGTTGTATATTGCTGGCTGCGGAACATGCTCCACAATGACCAAAACTGGCGGGAAAGAGGAAGTCCTGGAGATGAGAAAGCGCCTGCAAGAGTTGGGCAAGCTGGTCACCGGCTGGATAGTTATCCCTACGGCCTGTGACGAAATGACCGAAGCAGCCGTCAAAGAGAATAACGGAGCCATTCAGAATGCCACCTGTATTCTGGTCATGGCCTGTGCCTTAGGAGTGCACAAACTGAGCACCTATATTGACAAGCCAGCCATTCCCGCATTGGATACCCTTTTCATAGGCGTGGAAGATGGTCCAGGCTGTTTTCAGGAGGTCTGTGCCCAGTGCGGTCAATGCATCCTGGGAGAGACCGCGGGCATCTGCCCGTTGACGACATGTCATAAAGGTTTGTTGAACGGCCCGTGTGGCGGCACAAACAATGGCAAATGTGAAGTGGATAAGGAAAAGGATTGCGCCTGGACTCTCATATATCAACGACTAAAAGAGCAAGGGCGACTGGATTTGATGCGCAAGTGTTATTCGCCCAGAGATTACAACGTGGCACCCCGGCCGCGAATGATCAAGATCGCATAAAGGAGGAGCTATGGCGCCGAGTTTTAGGGAAGTCCTCAAATCTGGCAGATTTGTAGTGACCAGCGAAATCGGTCCACCCAAGGGGACCAACATAGAGAAGATGCTCCATCATATTGAGCTTCTCAAGGACAAAGTAGATGCCCTCAACGTTACTGACCACCAGAGTTCCGTAATGCGCTTTCCCTCTATCGGTGGCTGCCTCGCCATTAGGGAGCAGGGTGGCGAGCCTATATTGCAGGTGACTTGCCGCGACCGCAATCGCCTTGCCCTTCAAGCCGAGCTTCTCTTCGCATACACCAGAGGCGTAAGAAATGTACTGTGCCTGACCGGAGATGCTGTTGTGGTCGGCGACCACAAGGCGGCCAAGGGAGTTTTTGACCTGGACTCATCACAATTGTTGAAGACAATCAGGCAGATGGAAGCGGGCAAAGACCTGGGAGGGAACGCGCTCGATGGCACCGTGGAGTTCTGTGCCGGAGCCATCGTCACACCCGACGCAAATCCGATTGAACCCCAGTTAATGAAGTTTGAAAAGAAGGTGGAAGCCGGTGCCGAATTCTTTCAGACGCAGGCCATCTATGACCTGGACAAATTTGCCAAGTTTATGGAATATGCCCGTCAGTTTCCGGTCAAGATATTAGCGGGCATTATTCTGCTGGTGTCAGCCAAGATGGCGAAGTATATGACCGATAACGTCCCGGGCGTCTTCGTGCCCCAGAACTTGATTGATGAACTAGCGGCTGCCCCCAAAGGCGAGGCAATCAATAAGGGCATCGAAATCGCCGGCAGGATGATTGCCACTATAAAAAAAGAATCTATGTGCCACGGAGTCCATGTCATGGCTATAGGCAAGGAGGAAGTAGTCCCGGACATTTTGAAAGCGGCGGGACTTGCCGCCTAGTACCGCATGTAGCTAGTAAAAAGGGTAGTGCCCGCCTGCCTCCTTTCCTCTAACGTCGTATCTCCATCATTATATAATCTCACGCTTGATTCACCTAGATGTCGTACACCTATCTTCAAGGCAAATAGCCTATCTCACCGCTTCCCGTACTCGTCAATCGTG
>JAOUDT010000009.1 GCA_029859145.1 Dehalococcoidia bacterium | reverse complement strand
CGCTTGCTGTTCCCTGAGGCAATTTTGAACCCGCCTGTAGAGTGGCGTGGCGAAGGTTTCTGCGGTAATTCGATTGAGCAACAGCTCAAGCCGTATAAATATCCATTGCCAGGGAAATCAGAAGTCAAGATGTTCTATCGCTATGGAGGCTCATTTATCGGCACCATGACCGAAACTAATAGATGGGTGATGGCATACCAGAGTCCTAAACTGGAATTTGTGGTCAACCAGGATTGCTGGTGGGGTGGTGAGACCAGATTTGCTGATATCATCCTGCCAGCGTGCACCAATCTGGAGAGGGACGATATTGCTGAATTTGCCAGTCCCGGTGGCTACTCCACGCATGGAAACAGCGGTTGCAATTACCGAATTATAGTCCGGCAGAAGAAGTGCATTGAGCCGCTTTTTGAATCTAAGTCAGATTACGACATATTCACTCTCCTTGCAGACAGGCTTGGTTTCAAGGATGACTTCACCGACGGTGGCAAGACTGTGCTGGACTGGGTCAGGCGATATTTTGAAATATCCGATCTGCCCAAGCACATATCATGGGAAGAATTTGATAGGAAAGGTTACTACGTGGTGCCCGTTCCTGACGATTACAAGCCGACTCCAGCACTACGATGGTTCTACGAGGGCAGACCGTGTGATACACCGGATTACTTGAACCCCAAGAGAAACACGGAAAAAGGCAAGGAACTGGGTACCTATAGCGGTAAGATAGAGTTTGTTTCCCAGAGCTTGACGCAGCATCTGCCCGACGACAAGGAACGGCCTCCGATGCCCAGGTATATTCCGAGCTGGGAGGGGCCAAATTCGCCGCTTGCCAGGAAATATCCGCTGCAGCTATTGTCCCCACATCCCAGATACTCGTTCCACACCCACTATGATACCCACACTCCCTGGTTGGAGGATATTCCTGGCCATCGTATCAAGAAGGATGGTTACGGTTATTGGGTAGCCAGAATACACCCGCACGATGCCGGTCCGCGGGGCATAAAGCAGGGCGACATAGTCAAGTTGTATAATGACCGTGCAGCAGTACTGTGCATAGCTCAGGTGACGGAACGCTGTAAACCCGGCGTTGTCCACAGCTACTGTTCATCGATCAAATATGATCCTATGGAACCGGGAAAGGCCTACTCTATTGACAAAGGTGGTTGTGTCAACCTGCTTACATCAGCGCGGATGCTGTCCAAAAATGCTCCAGGGATGGCGCCCAACTCTTGTTTGATAGAAATCATGAAATGGGAGGCATAGCGTCAAATGGCCAAGAAATATGGAATGATAATCGATGTCACCAGGTGTAATGGCTGCTATAACTGTTTTCTGGCCTGTCGGGACGAATTTTGCGGCAATGACTATCCCGGCTATTCCGCTGCACAACCATACAGCGGGCAATTCTGGATGCAAATAATTGAGAGGGAACGTGGGCAGTATCCAAAGGTGAAAGTCGCTTATACTCCTATACCCTGTATGCAGTGTGAAAATGCCCCCTGCATTGAGGCAGCCCTTAACGGCGCTGTCTACCGCAGGGCAGACGGCGTAGTGATCATAGACCCGGAAAAGGCAGAAGGGCAGAAGCAGATAGTGAATGCTTGCCCCTACCGGGTCATATACTGGAATGAGGAGAAAAACATTTCCCAGAAGTGTACCTTCTGCGCCCACCTGCTAGATCAAGGCTGGAAGGAGCCGAGATGTGTAGAAGTTTGTCCTACGAAGGCGCTCGTTTTCGGTGATATCAACGATCCTGATAGCGAAATATCGAAGATAATAGCGGCTGCAAAGGGTAGGCTGGAAGTGCTGCATCCTGAGTATGGGCTGGCGCCAAACGTGAAATATATGGGATTGCCCAGGAGGTTTGTTGCTGGAGAAGTTGTTTTCCGAGATAGGAAAGATGAATGTGCTGTGGGTGTGAAGGTGACATTATCCAGTAAAGGCAACGCTGACAAGGTAACAAGGACGGATAATTATGGGGAGTTTGAGTTTGAGGAATTGGATGCGGACAAAGACTATACGGTGTTCATTGAACATAGTGGTTATAGTGCTAAGAAGGTAAAGGTCAAGACCAGCATCGATACTTATCTCGGTGAGATATTGATGAGCAAGACAACGGGAAAAGATAGATAGCACTTCGTCGGTTGATTGAAGCAGGCCATATTTCTTATGCCCATTACTGAGTCCTGTATTCTATCTAGTAAACAAGTAGTAAAGGAGGAAACAAATGGCTCAAAAGTTCTATGATCTGACTCAACCCTTCTATTCTGGCATCCCGCTCTGGCCCTGGCCTGTAATGTACGATACTGAGGTGACCAGGGTCACGTTCCCCGAGTATGCCACCTTCCCCGGCGATCCCAAAAGAGGACGTGTTAACAAGATGACCACCGTCATCAAGACCAAGATGCATGCTTCCACCCACATGGATGCCCCATTGCACGTTCTCGAGGGCGGTTTGTCCGTTGACAAAATACCCCTGTCGAGCTGCTATGGGGAAGGCGTGGTCGTCGACATGAGATACCTCAAAAAGTGGGATGTCATCGGCAAGAAAGACCTGGATAACGCCAAACCCAAGATTAAGAAAGGCGATTTCGTTGTCGTCAATACCGGTTGGCATAAGTATTTCCCGACCTATGGTTATGTTTTCTTCAATCATTTCCCGGGTTTCTATACCGAGGCAGCTGATTGGTTTGTCGAGCATGAGGTAAAAGCTGTTGCCATCGATGGAGGAGCAACGGATCATCCGCTGGCTCACACCCCGTTGAAGAAATGGGCACCGAATTTGTGGGATGAATACAAGCAGGAAACCGGCAAAGACGCAGATGAGGAATTCCCGATTTATGAACCTACCCATCTAGCACTAGCCAAGGCCGGCATTCCTGGCATTGAGATCGCCGGCGGTCAAATTGATGAAGTCACGGGCAAGCGCTGCACTCTGGCTTGCTTTCCGCTCCGTTTCCAGGGTGGAGAGGCTTCACTGGTTCGATTAGTCGCCATTGTGGATGAGTAGCGTTTACATCAGTTGAAGGAGGTTGAATACCATGTCGGACATGTTTAGACTGGATGGGAAGGTGGCTGTTGTGATTGGGGGGGCAGGTGGCATTGGTGAACTCATAGCGGCAGGACTGGCTCAGCAGGGTGGCAGGGTGGCTATCGCCAGTCGCAACATACAAAAACTGGAGGCAGTCGCTCGTCAGATTCAATCAGAAAGCAAATCAGAAGTTGTGGCATTCCAGGTTGACGTGACCAACGAACAGAGTGTAGCTCAATTGACGGAAAGGGTTGTATCCAGATTCGGGACGGTTGACATACTGGTAAATTCTCAGGGAGTAAATCTCAAGAAGCCCGCTGCTGAATTTCCTGTGGATGACTGGGAGCTAATGTTTGGTGTCAACGTTAAAGGTACGATGTTGACCTGCCGGGAGTTTGGAAAAGTGATGATTGGCAAAGGGAAAGGGAAAATCATCAATTTGTCCTCGGTCAGGGGCATACGAGCCACCCTCTGGGGCGGCAACGAGGCCTATTGCGCTACCAAAGGTGCAGTAGATATGATCACCAGGACGTTGGCTGCCGAATGGGCACCCCATAACATTAATGTGAATGCTATTGCACCTTCCTTGATATATACAGAACTGGCGGCACGAACCTTGCAGGACCCCGAGCGTCTACAAAGATACCTGGCCAACGTCCCGTTGAAGCGGGTGGGCCAGCCCAGGGATGTGGTGGGCGTATGCGTATTTCTGGCTTCAGACGCTTCAGATTTTATCACCGGTCAAATTCTGTATGTTGACGGTGGGCTTACTGCTGTCGCTTAGACCGGAGGTATGATCCATTAGACGCTCAAGATGGTGGTGCCGCTGTTGCCCATCAGGCCGTAGGTCTGGGCCATAGCCACTTTAGGATTCTCTACCTGGCGCGGACCGCACCTTCCTCTCAGCTGACTGGCACACTCGATAACCTGCCAGATTGCCTGAGCTGAGAGCGCCTCGCCATGCGAAGAAAATCCACCGCTGGGGTTGACCGCTACTTTGCCGCCGATTCTGGTCTCGCCGTCGCGCAGCATCTTCTCTGCTTCGCCCTCCTTGCAGAAGCCGCATACTTCCAGATACACCAGGTAATGCCAGGAGCTGTTGTCGGGGAGTTCCAGCAAGTCTACGTCCTGCGGGCCCATGCCGGATTTCTCGTAGGCTTGGCGTGAAGCAGAGTAGCTTTCGCTCAGCATAGGGGCCTCAGGAACGGCCGGGCAAGACAGAGCGGAAATACGTATGGTCGGATCGCCATACATAGAGCTTCCCATAGTGGTTGCATTAATCTTCACCGGCCTGTCGGCCTTACGGATCAATTCTTTGTCCGCCGTAACAATAACAGCCGCAGCACCGGTACTCACCGGGCAAATCTCATACAGTCTCAGGGGATCACAAACATAAGCAGATTTCAACACCTCATCCAGGCTGTAAGCCTTCTTAAAGCGAGCGTCCGGATTCTTGGAGCCATACTCACTCATCAGGACCTTCACCTGTGCCAGGTCCTCTTCGGTAGTATCGTATTTGGCCATTCTTTTCCTGCATTCCAGTGCCCAGTAAACAGGATTAGGCATGGCAGTCATCTTCCATCTGATTACGTCCCTGTCCTGGACGGCATTGTCCGATTTGGCGGTCAGGAAACCTTTGGGTGATACGTCGGCGCCAAAAGCCAGGGCGGTATCGGCCTCGCCGGCAGCGACGCTGTTGAACGCCATTCTAATGGCGGCAGAGCCGGTAGCGCAGGCGTTGTAGACATTTACTACCGGCACACCGGTTTCGCCGAAGATGCTTTCCAGATACTGGCCGGAGAGGTGACCGGCATTTCCTCCGTAAATAAAAATCCCGGCCATGATGGACTGAATCTTCTTCCATTCGATTTCAGCGTCTTTCAGGGCACGGCCAACGGCCACTGCCGCGAAATCGGCGAAGACCTTCTCGGAGAACCCCTCCCAGGGGTGTATCCCGGTTCCAATAACATATACGTCTCTCATTTTGATTATCCTCTCCTATAGTCTTTCGTTGTATATCTTATTTAACAGCGCGAAACGCCCAGGTAACTACTTCCTGTTTTTCTTCGTTGGTAAACATCGTTAGAGTGGTCGTTTCCATTTCCATCCCCAGTTTAAGAGACTTCAGGTCAGTATCTGTGATGATGCCGGCAACCTGTATTTTTTCGTTTTCAAACTCAACAAGACCGATACCGTAGGGGGTGATGTTTTTCTCAGTTTTGAACGGTGGGGGACAGGGATAGTACTGAACGGTATAGCTTGCCAGCTTACCCTTATTGGGAAGCAAACCATCTTCCACACCCTCTCTTGAGCAGCCGGGGCGATGTTGATAATGCTCCTTTGGAAAGAAGTAGGTTCCGCAGGAGTTGCATTTTGCACTCATCAATCTGACTTCACCGGTGGACCAGTCTACCAAATTCGGTATCCGAGCCACCATGTTCTTCGTGTTTCCCATTCTTTTTCCTCCTCGTTGATATACAGAGAATGCTGCTAGTGACCGACAAACTTGGGAGCTCTCTTCTCCAGGAAAGCGTTGACCCCCTCCGCCTTGTCTTCCAGGCTCAAAGCAAGGCTGTAGAGTTCATATTCATATTTCAGGCCACTTTCCAGATTTGTTTGCATGCCGCGGTTGATAGCAGTTTTAGCCAGCTTGAGGGCCGCAGCGCTCCTGGCGGCGATTTTTTTGGCCAATTCCTTGGCCACCGGCATCAGTTCGTCCATGGGCACCACCCGGTTGACCAGGCCCAGGCGGTCAGCCTGTTCGGCGCTGATGATATCCCCCGTGTAGATCAGTTCCTTGGCCTTGCCCACACCTATCAGGCGCGGCAGGCGCTGGGTGGCGCCTCCGCCGGGAATGATGCCGATATTGATCTCGGGCTGGCCGAATTTGGCCTTTTCCGAGGCGATAATGATGTCGCAAGCCATGGCAATCTCATTGCCGCCCCCCAAACAAAACCCGTTCACTGCCGCAATAACAGGTTTTTCCAGCTTTTCGACCATCTCGCCCAGGCGCTGAATATTATGAGCGACATAGGGTGTGGTCTGGCTGAACTCCTTTATGTCGCTGCCGGCCACAAAAGCCTTGCCGCTTCCGGTGAGAATCAGTACCTTGATCCCGTCGTCGGCTGCCACCTCGGCTATGGCCGCGGCAAATTCGGCCCGGGTCTGATTGTTCAGGGCATTCATCGCATCCGGTCGGTTGAAAGTAATGATGGCGATGCTCTGTTCCTTTTCGAAAACAATATTCTGGTAGGCCATATACCCCCCTTAGACAGATTGCCTGCGTTTCCGCATGCTGTACTCGCACAGTTTGCTCAGGGCTTTCACCCCGGAGATCAAAGAAGGAAATACCGGTAGGTCCTTTCCCATTTCATCCATTATAATGTTTTTGTATTTATTGTATCCTACAATCACGCAGATGACCACCGGCTTTCCAACATCTTGGACAATCTTCTGAATGATTTTCTTCTGAACGGCTTCCTCTGTATATTCGAAACCGGCCAGAATGATTACCGCTGCGTCTATGTTTGGATCCCTGAAGGCGTCAGGGAAAGTGGTTTCCAGGGTTCTGGTAAAGCCAATCTTGGTTACGGAGAAATACAAGTCAATTGGGTTTGATATGGGCGTCTCGAACATGTCCTTGAGTTTCTCAGTTGTTTCCGCAGTCAACTTGGGGAGCACCAGACCAAAGCTCGTAGACAGATCAGAAACAACGACGCCGACGCTTCCGGCCAGAGTGATCACTGCGATGCGGTTGCCCTTGGGAAGTGGCTGGGTAGAAAAAACCTTGGCGAAATCCTTCAATTCTGCAAAATCGTCAGCCATGATCATACCCGTCTGTTTGATTGCCGCTTCCACAATCCTGGCGTTGCTGGCGATGCTGCCCGTATGACTCATGGCTGCTCTGGCACCAGCTTCTGTGCGACCTCCGCTGAGAAAAATAACCGGTTTCTTGCCTGCCACTTTCTTGGCGATCCTGGTCAGATTCCTTCCATCGGTAACAGTTTCCAAGTACATTGAAATGACTTCGACAGTATCGTCATTACCGAAGTATTCCAGCAAGTCGTTTTCATTCACGTCGCATTTGTTGCCAATGGAACACACTTTATTTATATTCAAACTTTCATTTTCCACCATATCGGAAGTCATCCCAGCCGCCAACAGACCTGATTGGCCGATAAGCACCACGTTACCCCTGGGGACCTTTTTGGTCATCGGATAAATGGAGGTTACGATATCGCGAGAGACGATGCCGGAGCAGTTTGGTCCCATGACTCGGATACCATTCTTTTTGGCGATATCAACGATTTGCTGCTGGATAACTTTGCCCTCCCCGCCTATTTCAGCAAATCCGGCGGACTCGATAATGACTGCTTTAGCCCCTTTTTGGGCACACTGTTCCATCGCTTCGACAGTCAGCTTTGGGGTCGGAAGGGCTGTGACAACCAGGTCGACGTCACCAGGTATCTCCGTTACAGAGCGGTACACCTTGTATCCTAATATCTCGTCTGATTTCGGATTGACTGGATAGACCTGTCCGGCAAAATCGCTATCGGCGATATTCTTTATGATTACGTAGCCCAGCTTTCCGGGAGTTCCGCTGGCACCGAGGACTGCCACGGATCTCGGCTTGAAAAACAAGTCCATCATGTTTCACCGTTCCTTCTATCGCGTTTTTGTCAATTATGGATCTATTGTTTGTCGTTTCTTTCCATTGATCTTGAGCGGCTCGCAGACCATGTGAAGTTCAGGCGGCCGAAAGAATGATTCGCGCATCCACAACCACGGCTCCGTCCTTGTAAGCGAATACCGGGTTCATGTCGATTTCTTCAATTTCTGTGGTCGTGTTGACGAAGTCAGAGAGTTTCAGAAGCATTTGCTGCAGGTAGACGACATCGGCCGGTTCTTGGCCGCGATAGCCTTCCAGCAGTTTCTTGCCCTTGATTTCGTTGATCATGTCCCCGGCGTCGGACTTCTCGATCGGCACGATGCGGAAGGCGACATCCTTCAGTACTTCCACGAATACGCCGCCCAGGCCGAACATGATCACTGGACCGAAACTGGGGTCTTTGATCATGCCCATGATGACCTCGATACCGGGCTTGGCCATCCGCTGCACCGAAACACCCTCGATCCTGGCTGTGGGGGCCGCGGCCTTACAGGACCGCATGATGGCGTCGAAAGCATCCTCGACCTCGGCTTTGTTCTTCACATTGACTTTCACGCCGCCGGCATCGCTCTTGTGGGTGATATCGACCGAAGAGATTTTCAATACTACCGGGTAAGCGAATTGCTCACTCAGTTTTACGGCGGCATCCTTGGTCGGAGCCAGCCGCGTGTCCATACAGTTGATGCCTGCCTCCATCAGAAGCTGCTTGGCTTCAATCTCCTTAAGGATGGTCCGATTCTCCTGCCTGGCCCGAGCCAAAATTTCGTTTGCCTTCATTGTATCTCTCTTTCTATCGTACAAGACTGCGGATTCGCTTGAAAGATCCACGGTTCGGATGCGCGTCTTAGTCTAGGTGTGCGGAGGAAAAACAGGTGTATTGTAACCAAGACAATCATACACCGTCAATCGGCCCGTTGAAAATCCGCAGACAGATAGTGGTCGACCGGCATAACGACTTGACAGAAACCAAGGCGGTCTTATAACATACGCCCCAATTCTCCCATTTTGCAGAGACTGGTCTGCTACAAATTAGCATAGCTGGAGGTAATGAATTATGTTTACCAAGGCGGCTAGATACATAAATAAGGCAGTATCTTACCCCAGCGATTTATTGTCTGGTATCTCCATGGTGGCAATAGTGTTCGTTATGATGGCCGTCGTAGTAGACGTGCTCGGCCGGTGGCTTTTCCATTCACCGCTCCGGGGTGCCTGGGATATTATAACTCTGGCCTTTGCCGTCATTGTGTGGGGTCCCATGGCTTTGGCTGCGTTTAAGGGGGCCCACGTCGCCTTGACGGTTGTGGTGGACAGGTTGCCTCGCTTACCGCGGCTGGGTCTCGAACTGATAATCGCTTCAGTGACCAGCGGAATGCTGGGAATGCTTGGCTGGTATTTGCTGATGTACGGGATGCGCCTAGCGCGAAGGATAGCTCAGACTGGTGTGCTGAAAATACCAGTTGCGCCGTTTGTGTATTTCGCCGCATTTGGCTGTCTCTTGATGGTCCTGGTATTCTTGGCCAGAGTTCCGGAAACCATAGGGAAAATTCGAAAGGAACAGTAATCAATGGAGCCGATCGGCGTTCAAATAGCCATACTGATGTTAGTCCTAGCCGTGGGTCTAATGATTACCGGCTTTCCGGTTGCTGTCACGATGCTTATAGGTGGTTTCCTGGGAATGTGCTTGATTCGTGGGTTTGGTCCAGCAACTGCCGTGCTTGGCTACGTAACCTGGGATCAGAGTCTTAATCAAATTCTGGTGATAATACCCCTTTTTACCTGGATGGGTGTGATGGCTGCCAAGGGAGGGATCAGCGGGGACGCTTTTACTTCGCTTTACAAGTGGGTGGGGCAATTTCGTGGAGGGCTGGCAATGGCCGTTTCCGCTGCCTGTGCTGCTTTCGGTGCGGTCTGCGGAAACCATATAGCCACAGCAGTAGCCATGACCAGGATAGCTCTTCCCGAGATGAGAAAATACAACTACCAGGACGGGTTCTCTGTTGGTAGTATCGCTGCCAGTGGAAATCTCGGTATCATGATTCCTCCCAGCGGGGCTTTTATCCTCTATGGTTTTATCACCCAGACCTCAATTCGTGACCTCTTTATTGCCGGCATTTTGCCTGGCGTCTTCGTGCTGATCTTGTTTTGCATCCAGATTGCAGTACAAACCAGATTAAATCCAAGATTGGGGCCAGCCGGGCCAAATCTGGGTTGGATTGACAGACTTAAGAGCACCTATCTACTGCTGCCGATAGCGGCTGTTTTTCTTATTGTAATGGGCGGCATCTACCGTGGCATCTTCACTCCGACCGAAGCTGCGTGTTTCGGATGCTTTGCGGTTTTGGTGGTGGGGGTGGCTAGAAGAAGGCTGAATGTAAAAGGCCTCATACAAAGTCTAAAGGAAACACTGCCGGTTGCCGCCATGATTATGCTGATGCTTATTTGTGCCTGGATATTTGCTGCTATGATGACAGCCTCGGGACTGCCCAACACATTAACCAGCTATATCGCCGGTCTAGAGATAGATCGCTATCTGGTTCTCGCTTTGATGATGGTTATCTATCTTGTTGCTGGAACGATAATGGATATATACGGAGTACTTGTCATAACGTTGCCAATATTCTTTCCCATAGTCTTAGCGCTCGGTTTCAATCCCATACACTTCGGAGTATTATGCGTGCTGTGCATTATGGCAGGTTCCATCAGCCCGCCTTTCGGGATACTTGTATACGCTGTTCACGGCTTGAACAGAGATGTGCCTATGTTTGCCATATTCCGTGGCGTACTGCCGTTCTTTGTAACCCTGGTCGTTTCCATCTTTGTCATCATGTTTCTTCCTCAGCTGGCAACGTTTTTGCTTTCTTCCTGAGTTCATTAGATAATCAGCGTTGTTGAGTGAGTATAACTCCAACAAATAGGTCTTTCCCCATAACTTGAAGAGCCTTCCAGTTTGTCAGCTTGCTATTACTGCAGGTTGCCGCCAGAGCCGTGGCACAGACCCCGGCCTCAGTCTATGGGGGTGTTGCTCTGGGTAGCCGTGCAACAATAGCTGGAATGGAATCGACGACAGGCGACATTCTTCCTTTTTTCAGTAGCCTCTGTCAAATGGTCCTCAACAAACATGTATCCAATATTTTCGCCGGCGGCGTAGCCAAACCCGAGATACCGATTGAGACCGCTGGCAAATCATAGATTTACTGATTCCTAGCCAAATGCGACGAAATTCGCAAGAAAACGGCTTGACGACTTGGCAAGAATTGTATAGCATAGACAGGCCACAATTCTGCAGTAGACCGGGAGGGCAACGGGAGGAGTATTGTATAAATGTGGCCGTGATTAACTGACTATTGATCATTCGACCTACATTGCCCGCTGTTGCTTGGATCTAGAGAAAGAACAACGCTTCTCTAAACATTAGTTTTGTTTAGGAAGGGAGTATCTATGGCAGAGCAAATACTTACGCAGTGTACAATAGGCGGTCCGGTCTTTGTCCATGTGGAAGACGGCAAGATAACCAAGATGCGCCCCATCGTCTTTGATGACATCGATGCTCCATCATGGACTATTGAAGCCAGGGGAAGAAAGTTCACCCCACCGCGTAAGACTTTCCTGAATCCTTATGTGGTAGCGGAAAGGATGAGGATTTATTCGGAGAACCGAATTAAGTACCCGTACAGGCGAAAGACGTTTGATCCGCACGGTGAGCGGCATACGGAGATGCGCGGCAAGGACGAATACATACGCATATCGTGGGACGAGGCTCTCGATACTGTAGCTGGGGAAATTAAGCGTATTAGGAAGACCTATGGGCCGGCAGCGATAACTGCGATGACGTCATCTCACCACAACTGGGGTCTTCTGCATTATAAGATGGGCCCCTTCGGCCGTTTTTTCAATATGCTGGGATATACTCAGCTCTTTGACAATCCTGACAGCTGGGAGGGATGGCACTGGGGTGCCGTACATGCCTGGGGATATTTCTGGAAACTGGGGATCTCTGACAACTATGATATGCTGCCAGAAGCTTTGAACAGTACCGAGCAGGTTGTCTTCTGGTCGGTAGACCCTAATACCAGTGCCGGGGGCTATAACGGGCAGGAATCAGTAAGATATCGTCACTGGCTGAGAGAATTAGGTATAAATCGAATATTTATTGATCCCTTCTGTAACTATACAGCAGCCCATATCGGTGAGAAATGGCTAGCACCGCGTCCTGGCACCGATGCTGCGCTGGCAGAGGCGATAGCCTACGTCTGGATAAAAGAAGGCACGTACGACAAGTGGTTCGTGGAAAACCGCACCCTTGGCTTTGAGGAATTTCGGAAGCACATTCTGGGAGAAGACGACGGCGTTCCCAGGACACCAGGGTGGGCAGCGGAGATTTGCGATATTCCGGCCCATAACATTACTGTTCTGGCCAGGGAATGGGCAGCGAAAAAGACAATGCTGGCGACCGGTGCCATATATGGGGTAGGTGGGGCATGCCGTTCAGCTTACGCCACCGAATGGGCAAGACTGATGGTATTACTTATCGCCATGCAGGGCCTGGGTAAACCGGGAGTCAACGTCTGGGGTGGTGCAGCTATGGGGGCACCGCGCAACTACGCTTTCCAGATGCCCGGTTACGGTTCTGCCGGCTGGGACACCTTTTCGTTGGTAGCGAAGAAGAAGGCGGAGAACTCGGTTTCGCAAAAGGCATATCGATTGCTGCTGCCGGAGGCAATCCTGAATCCCCCGATTAGCTGGATAGGCGAAGGATTCTGCGGCAAATCCATTGAACAACAGTTTATCCCTTATACTTGTCCCGAGCCGGGGCCTAATGGCGCCGAAATTAAGATGATTCATCGGCACGGCGGCTCGTTCATCAGTACCATGACCGAGACAAACCGATGGGTGCGCATGTACCAAAGCCCGAAGTTGGAATTTGTGGTGATGCAGGACTGTCACTGGCAGAGCGAGACTCGCTTCGGCGATATTATCTTACCTGCCTCCACCAATTTTGAACATGCTGATATCTCCGATTGGGCATCTCCCGGAGGGTACGGGCAGGATGATACCGGATCAAACCACCGGATAATAATCTACCAGAAGAAATGCATCGAGCCATTATGGGAATCCAGACCGGACTGGGAAATCTACAAGGCGTTGGCCAAGAGGCTGGGATTCCTGGAAGAGTACACTGAAGGTAACTCTGAGGAGGACTGGATAAAGAAGGTATTCAATATCTCGTCGCTGCCGGAGTACGTTAGCTACGAGGAGTTTAAGAAGAAGGGCTATTTCGTTGTTCCTTTGCCAGAGGAATATAAGCCAACCATTTCTAATCGCTGGTACTATGAGGGAAGGCCGTGTGATTCTCCGTACAATATGAACCTCAGGAAGGGTACAGACGAAGCACATCTACTGGCCACCTATAGTGGGAAGATAGAATTTGTATCCCAGAGCTTGACCAAGTTCGACCCCAATGATGAAGAGAGACCGCCTATGCCACGATATATTCCGAGCTGGGAGGGACACGAAACGAAAGAGCTGACGGCAAAGTACCCTCTGCAAATGATTACGCCGCATGTTCGCTTTTCCTACCATACCCAGCACGATAATCAGAATCCGTGGTTGAGCGATATACCCCAGCATCGTGTTAAGAAAGGCGGCTATGCCTGGTGGCCGATACGTATTCATCCAACAGATGCAGAAGCACGTGGTATCAGGCACGACGACATCGTCAATGTCTACAATGACCGCGGAGCAGTGCTGTGCGTCGCGCAGGTGACTGAGAGGATAAGACCGGGCACAGTGCATTCCTATCAGGCTGGTGCCAAGTATGACCCACTGGAGCCGGGCAAGGCGGGCAGCATTGACAGGGGTGGCTGTGTGAACCTGCTCACTCCAGCGAGGATGGTATCCAAGAATGCTCCGGGCATGGCTAATCATTCCTGCCTGGTAGAAGTGTGCAAATGGGAGGCATAGGAAAGAGATGGCAAGATACGGCATGGTAATAGACATCAGCAAATGCACGGGGTGCTACAACTGCTTCTTGTCGTGCCGGGATGAGTTTGCGGGCAATGAATACAAAGGTTATTCTGCGGCGCAACCGATGGAGGGACAGAACTGGATACGGGTGATTGAAAAGGAGCGAGGGCAATATCCCAAGGTTAAGGTAACGTATACGCCGATACCGTGCATGCATTGTGAAGATGCGCCATGTATCGAAATGGCGCAGAATGGCGCTGTGTACAGGAGGCCGGATGGTATTGTCATAATTGACCCGGTAAAGGCTAAGGGGCAAAAGGGACTCATTTCGTCATGTCCTTACCGGGTGATTGAGTGGAATGAAGAGAAGCAGCTACCGCAGAAATGCACTCTATGTGCGCACATGCTGGACAAAGGTGAGAAAGAGCCTAGGTGTGTGGAGTCCTGTCCTACAGGAGCGTTGATGTTTGGGGACCTGGATGACCCTGGGAGTGAGGTTTCGCGGTGTATAGCTTCGGGGAAGACGGAGGCGTTACATGGTGGGTACGAGTTGAAGGAGAAGGTCAGGTATATTGGACTGCCCAGGAAGTTTATTGCTGGGACGATAATCTATGGAGACAAGGATGAATGTGCTGAGGGAGTGACAGTTGCTCTAAGTAACGATGGTGATCGCTGGGTAGTGAAGACCA
>JAOUDT010000151.1 GCA_029859145.1 Dehalococcoidia bacterium | reverse complement strand
GGAAATAAATAGGACAAAAAGGATAACCAATGCTCTGGAATACGTAATAATCCCAGGACTACAGGCGACGATAAATTACCTGAGTATGAAGTTCGAGGAAAGAGATAGAGAAGAGAAGGCGCGGCTGAAACGTGTGAAAGTGCTCGTTGCCCGACAATAGACAAATACCCAAGGCCAAATGCCCCTGTTAGTACAAGAGAGGCTAGGGGAGTTACAAGTGAAAGAATCTCCCTACGAAAGGATGCTCCAGGAATGCTTAAGAGGCGAACTCAGGGTAGTGAATACTGGGTTACCTCAGAGCCAGAAACGGCTAATGGATTTACTAAACGAGGAACATCCCCATGTGGCATGCAACGATGGCAGCACACATTTCTTCAAGAAGAATGAACTTGAGTATCTGGCAAGCATGCTGGATACTGGCGAGCAAAGAACACTGCTACTGCCTATGCTCATAGAGCTAGGCGCAGATCAAGGTGAAGCGGCCATAATATGTGAAGCAGAAGTAGAAGAGAAAGTCATATCAAAAGCGCTGAATATGCCGGCTACACGCGAGGAAGGAAGGATTAGGATATATAGGCCACAACTAGCCTTGCTAAGAAAGAGGTTAAAAACAACGACGGTATATGTATTCTCTCCCAAAATCGTGACCTGAGTCGCCCGACCGCCTACGTCATTTCCTTATCTTTTTTGCCGGTAGATTGCTGAAGTGTGCCCTCTAGGCCAATAGGCATTGACAAACACTGACATTTAGGAGATAATCACCCCCAACATGGTTAAAATCAGACTGCGCCGTATGGGGAGGAGAAACAGGCCATTCTACCGAGTGGTAATAGCCGATGAGCGCTCTCCCCGTGATGGCAAGTTTATCGAGCTTATCGGCCACTACAATCCTTTGACTGACCCCGAGACTGTCAACATCGATGAAGAAAAAGCTTTGAAATGGCTTAGACATGGAGCGCAGCCAACAGATACGGTGCGCACATTGCTCAACAAACTAGGCATCATGGACAAGGTTAAGCCGACCTCAAGCCAAAACTAACTATTAAGGAGGCGAAATGAAAGACCTGCTGGAATACATCGTAAAGTCCATTGTCGCAGCACCTGATGCGGTGAAGATCTCCGAGGAAAACAGTGAAGACGGCTTACTGATTAAATTGGAAGTTGCTCCCGATGACAAGGGAAGGGTCATCGGCAGACAAGGTCGTGTAGCTCAAGCCCTACGAACTCTACTCCGAGTAAAAGCGGCCAAAGATAATACCAGGGTCAGACTCGAAATAGTGTGATCAGGGTTGACAATAGCGAGTTCCTAGCATTCGCTAATTCGAAGTTATCTACAGTCTCCTAGTCGTATTCTTGGGGAAGGCCGGTCATCTCGCGAAAAGGATCTGCAGTCCCCGAGAACAGGTACTGCCTTGATCAAGTCTGCGACTAAAGTCTCATAGGCGATCTCGATTCTGTTCTTTCGGGTCTATGCCGTAGCGGCTGAGCCTTTTCTTCCTAAAGCTTTATCCAGATGCACGTACCACCACAGGCTCTTTGACAAATCCCTTTTCACACACTAAAATAAGGCGCGGAACCGAGCGGCGCCGCTACAATACTTTCAAACCGAAGGAGGTGTATATGGACCTTGCCCTTACAGAGGAACAGAAAGTTCGCAAACGAGAGTTCTATGATACCTGTAAAGAACTCGAGAAAAGAAAACCGCCGACCTTTCTGGGATTTGAGACTATCTATGAGGATGAGAAGTGTTGGGAATACAACCTACATTGTGCCAGGGAATTTGCCAAGAAAGGATGGCTGGCCCTGGGCTGGCCGCCAGAATACGGTGGCAAAGGGGACATGATGGACCGCGTCCTCTTTGCGGAAGCCAGGGGATACCATAGCGTCCCCGGTGTAGATATTTTCGGAGTGCAAATGCTTGCCCCAACACTGTTACAGGCGGCAAGTGAAGAAATAAAGAGAGAATTCTTGCCACCTATTGCCCGGGGAGAGGTTATGTGGTGTGAGCTATGGAGCGAGCCCAATGCCGGCTCAGACCTTGCTTCTCTGTCCACAACAGCAATAAGAAAGGGTGACGAGTACGTCATAAATGGTCAGAAGACCTGGAATACCGGTGCTCACAAAGCTGATTGGGGCTTCGGTGTATTCAAGACAGATCCGGCTGCCCGAAAACATCACAATATGACCTTCATTCTACTCGATATGAAGACAGCGGGAATCACGGTAAGGCCAATTCCCTACCTGGACGGGCATGCTCCTTATTGCGAGGTCTATTTTGACGATGTCCATGTGCCCGCCAAGAACATTGTCGGCCAGGAGCACGAAGGCTGGGCTGTTGTTAATCTTCTGGCTGGGTTTGAGAGATCTGGCATAAACGAAATCATGACCATGATCCGGGGGCTTGAAGACTTGGTGGAATTCTGCAATAAAACCAAACGACACGGGGAGCCACTATCCAAGAACCCACTTGTCCGCAACCGACTTGCTGAGCTAGCTTGCCAACTGGAGGCCGCGCGTGCCCTAGCATACCGCGTCGCTGATTTACAGAACAGAAACGAAATGTCTCTGATGGATGCCGCAGCAGGTAAGATTTTCTTCAGTGAACTGGGCGAACGTTTTGCTTTTGTAGCTACGGACATCCTGGGTCCCTATGGTCAGGTCAAGACTTCGCGATGGGCTCCCTTAGACGGGGTGTGGGAGAGGATGTTCCACGAACATTTCATAACCACCGTGTCCATGGGAACAAATGAGATACAGAGGAATATCATCGCCTGGTACGGCCTCGGCTTGCCCAGGATAAGATAAACCAAGCTTCGATAAGGAGGAATCATGGACCTTAGATTTACTGAAACACAAGAAATTTTGAAAAAAATGGCACGTGATTTTCTTACCACGGAATGTCCCAAGACCCTGGTAAGAAAACTCGAACAGAGCACGGAAGGATACTCGCCCGAAGTCTGGAAGAAGACGGCTGAGCTGGGCTGGATGGGTCTCATCATACCTGAAGAATACGGTGGTATGGGTTATAGCTTTCAGGATCTGGTTGTCCTCCTGGAGGAGATAGGCAGAAATATTCTTCCTGGGCCGTTTATAGCCACTGTCACCAGCACCTTCCCCATACTTCAGGCAGGAACTGAGGAGCAGAAGAAGGAATTGCTTCCCAAGATAGCCCAAGGCAACTTGATTCTTACCACGGCTCTCCTCGAGGGAGATGGTGTCTTCGATGCTTCCGGAGTCGCCGTTAAGGCAACGCCGAAGGGAAATGATTTCGTAATAAATGGTACAAAGCTTTTCGTGGAAATGGCTCATGTTGCCAACTGCATCCTCTGTGTCGCCAGGACAAAAGATGGAGCCCCGTCGCAGAAGGGAATAACACTTTTTCTTGTGGACTCCAAAGCTCCGGGAATAAGCTGCGAGGTGATGCCTACCACTGCCGCAGATAAGCTGTGCGAAGTGGCTTTCAAGGACGTGGCTGTGCCCAAGAAGAACATACTTGGCAAGCTAGATGAAGGATGGCCCATCGTGGAAATGATGCTGCGTAAAGGC
>JAOUDT010000217.1 GCA_029859145.1 Dehalococcoidia bacterium | reverse complement strand
ACCACAAGCTTGGCGAGGCAATAGAGGCCAGGCAAATCAATCTTGCACTTGTGCCCACCACTGGCATTGTAGAACAACTTCGCTGCATAAAAGAGCCTGAAGAACTAGCATTTATCACGAAGGCTGTAGAGCTAGCTGATGCTGCTTTCGAACAGGCAAAGGCCGTAATTCGTCCGGGCGTAACGGAAAAAGAGGCGGCATGGGAGATAGAAAAGAATCTCAGACAAAAAGGCAGTGAAGGAGTACCTTTTGAAATCATTGTAGCTTCAGGCCCAAATTCAGCTTTGCCTCACGCTCGCCCTACGGATAAAGCAATTTGCTCTGGCGAACCAGTCCTAATTGATATGGGAGCCAAAATTAATGGCTATTGCAGCGACCTCAGTCGTACTTTATTCCTTAGCAGACCAAACAAAACTTTTCAGGAGATCTACAGTATAGTGCTCAAGGCGCAAGCCACCGCTATAGAAAGCACCAGGTCAGAAATGGCTGCTGCGCAGGCAGATCAATTGGCCCGAAGTGTTATCGGCCAAGCTGGGTACGGAGATGCCTTCGGACACGGTCTGGGACACGGCGTTGGGTTGGCCGTACACGAGTTCCCCAGGCTTGGCCTCAGTTCCGCTGATTCGCTTGCAGACGGCATGGTTTTTACGATAGAACCGGGAATTTACCTTGCTGGACAAGGTGGCGTTAGAATTGAAGATATGGTAGTCTTGGAGAGCGGCAAGGCTAGGTTACTCACCAAGGCAATAAAATAGCTTTCAGTTGCCAACGCTCAACAGTCCGTAACGGGACTGGTGCGAGGGCTGAATGCTGAGACTTAAGATGGAGGTCACTAGATGATTGATGCTGGAGAATTGAGAAAGGGAGCGGTCATAGAGCTGGACGGTGACATATACCAAATCCTGGAATATCAACATGTTAAGATGCAGCAGCGACAGCCGGTAGTTAAACTGAAACTTCGTGGCGTTCGCAACGGGAATTTCATCGAGCGGAATTTTCAATCGGGCGACAAAGTGTCAACAGTGTTCTTGGAGCATCGCCCAGTCCAGTACCTCTATAACGACGGCCATCTCTATTACTTCATGGACAATGAGACCTACGAACAGATTGTGTTGAATCCCGCTCAGATAGGAGATGATAGAAAATTTCTAAAAGATGGATTGGTTCTAGAGATACAGACCTGCAAGGGGAATACAGTAGCCGTGGAGCTACCTGCTTCTGTGGAGCTTCGCGTTAGCGAGACAGAGCCCGGCTTCAAGGGAGATAGGGCTACAGCGGGTACCAAGCCGGCTAAGCTGGAAACAGGAGTAACTATCCAGGTTCCTCTTTTCATCAACACGGGCGACATCGTCAAAATCAACACACGGACGGGGGTATACCTGGAAAAAGTTAGCTGAGATCTAGGCAAGCTAATTGATAAAAGCAGATTTACATATCCATACGTGCCATTCAATAGATTGTCTCACACCTTTAGAGAGCATAGTTGCACGCTGCCGTGAGCTAGGCATAAACTGTGTTGCCGTAGCTGATCACAACACCATCGCTGGTGCCCTAAAGCTAAGAGAAATTGCGCCATTCAAAGTAATCGTTGCTCAGGAGATAGCGACAACCGCGGGCGAAATGATGGGTCTATTTCTTAGTGAAGGGATTCGTCAAGGGATATCTCCCCAGGAAGCAATATCGCGAATACGAAAGCAGGGCGGCCTGGTGGCAATCCCTCACCCATTTGGCAGGTCTCTGCCCTGGCATGCCAACGTGCTAACCTCGACCGAAATCTTGTCCCAGGTCGACATCATTGAAGCTTTCAATTCCCGTACGCCCTTTTCCGCCAGCATCCGCAGAGCAGAGATGCTAGCCAAAGAACATGGAAAGGCTGCCAGCGCTGGCAGCGATGCACATACTTTGGGTGAAATAGGCCGGGCCTATGTGGAAATGCCCGACTTCCATGGCCCTGATGATTTTCTAAATTCCTTGGCCCAAGGCCAAATATTCGGGCAGAAATCCAGCTACTTGCCCCATTTGGCCAGCACGTGGGCAAAGATAAGGAATCATATGGTTGGCGGTCCTTCCCGGAGTCAGTTGTGACTGACGCGAAACTGTCCGGGTTCGTCCACAGCGACAAGAAGCCACGGCTCGAGAATGACCTAGCTCAAGGATGCAAGAGGGACAAATGTTGAACATCGGCTGGTTCTCCACCGGAAGAGATGAAGCTGTGCGACAGCCTTTGCAGACTGTACAGGGTGCTATCCGCAGTGGCCATGTCGATGGGGAAATCAGCTTCGTTTTCAGCAGCCGAATCGGGCTAACGCGACCTGCTTAGTCTCGTTTTCCGGTCTCGCGGAAGATCCACACAAAAGTGACGACGGCAATTATGGAGACGACGATGATGGTGATTAAAGCTCCTCTGTCCAGTC
>JAOUDT010000150.1 GCA_029859145.1 Dehalococcoidia bacterium | reverse complement strand
AGCCCTCAACACTGTCCACAATACCGTTGAGGGAACCTCGCCTCCGGACTCAGAAATCGTCGATCCCGCCAACAACTTCGGGGCACGTGTCCCCGCAGGCCAGGGCAAGGTCCTCCTCGAAAACCACGCCGCACTCAGGAATATCGCTCGGGAGAGCCGAAGATTTCTGTCCTTTTATTATTGCCTCCTCGATTGCCATTTTAAGCGTCGCGACTTCATCATAGAGGCACTTCACTTCCGTCTCCAATTTCTTGCTCCTTTTGCCGGTTATCACGTTCATTGTCAAAATCCTAATAGAAGACCGATAGCTTGTCTATGACCAAGAAGTCCTGTCCTTGGGCATCAAGGTTTTCCGGCTATAGGCCGAAAGTACTATCAACACGTACTTTCTCCAAACAAAACGAGCCTGGTTGGAAAGGGTTGAGAATAGTCAATTGGCGCAACTGCTGATTTCGAACCACGCCTTGATTAATTCCTTAGAACTCGCTGGCACCATTGCCAGGTTCCCTTGGAAGGGCTAGGACGTCAACCAAGAGTGAGGCTCGGCACCACGTCCAGGTCAGAGCGGCTTGTCCTACCAGCCTGAAAATGATGATAGCCACAGGCCGCCACCATAGCGGCATTATCAGTACACAATAGGGGAGGAGGAATAAGAACCGGCAACGGCGAGTCAGCAAGGAAACGCTGGGCTAGTGTCTGGTTAGCTGCCACTCCACCGCTTAGCAGAATCTGCTCCACTTTCAATTGCCTGGCAGCCTCAACCGTCTTGGCGACTAACACGTCGACTACAGCTAACTGGAAGCTTGCTGCGGCATCAGGTACTGAGATCCCTCCTTGGTGGACAACGTGCCACAGCGCAGTTTTCAAGCCGCTGAAACTGAAATCATGGCTGTCTTTGAGCCAGGCTCGAGGGAGAGATAGGCAAGGGGTTCCAAGGCGGGCTGCCTGTTCAATAGCTGGCCCCCCCGGGTAGCCCAAGCCCAGTATTCTAGCTGCCTTGTCAAAGGCTTCACCAGCAGCATCATCGCGAGTCCTCCCCAACTTCTTAAATTGCCCGTGTCCGTTCATCAATATTAAGTCGCTATGTCCACCGGAGACTATCAGACAAAGGCAGGGAAACTTCACCACCTCTTTCCTGGCAGTTGACGATGAATCCAGCCAATTAGCATAGATATGCGCCTCGAGGTGATTGATGCCGCTAATGGGCAGATCTTTGGCCAAGGCCATTGCCTTGGCCACGTTGACGCCCACCAATAGAGACCCAGCCAGGCCCGGGCCGAAGGTCACGGCAATGCCATGAACATCCTGCCAGGAGACTCCGGTCATCGCCTGGTTGATGACCGGGATAATGGTGAGGAGGTGTTGTCTTGAGGCAACTTCTGGGACTACGCCGCCATAGCGAGCATGAATATCTATCTGCGAAGTAACGACGTTGGAGATGATCCTGCTGCCGTCCTCCACTACAGCGGCGGCAGTTTCATCACAAGACGTCTCAATGCCCAAGATCCTCATGGTTACTACGTGCTTGCCTCCCCAGCCCTCTTGGCGGCAAATTGTACTAGAGGTGGGGTGATCAGTCCATGGACCGCTGTAGTGGTTGCCATAAGCGTCACTATCGCACCTCCTAGTTCATAGCCCGATAACGCCCGGGCTGCCAAGAGTGCAAGGCCCATGGCAACGCCGGCCTGATCTAGCATGGCAAAGCCAAGATACTTCTTAATCTTGGACTCGGATCTGGCCAAAACACCCCCCAGACTGCATCCAGCTATTTTGCCGATACTTCTGCCAACGACATACACGATTATCAGGGGCCATATAGACTGAAAAAGTGAGAAGTCCATTTGCATGCCGATAGTGGCGAAAAACAAGACAAACACCGGCGTCATGATGTTGTCCACCAATTCGTTTGACCGCTTGCCGACCTGAACGTTGAGATTAATCACTGCGGTCCCCAAAGCCATACAGGCCAGAATTGCGGAGACTCCAATCATTTCCGCCAGACCCCAACACAGAATCGCCCCGGCAAGAGAGATAACGAAGAGGTGGTCAGAAGAGAGATGCGTTCTCTTCGTGAAATAAGAGGCAGCAACGCCGATTACACCGCCAAGCCCCAGGCCACCGAAGATTTCCCATAACGGGTAACTGAAGGAAACTGAAACGCTTCCCTCTGCGCCCAATAGCATTTCCGCGAACCGAATCCCCACCGCATAAATAACTATCACCAGTGCGTCGTCCAGTCCGACAAGGGCAATGGTCATATCCGTAAGTGTTCCCTTTGCCTTTACATCCCTCAAAACTGCTATGGTCCCTGCCGGAGCCGTGGCGGGGGCCAGCGAAGCCAGAACTATGGAAAGCGGCAGGTCTCTTGTCAATAAATACACAAAACCGCATGTAGCCACGAAGGTCATTGTCACCTGGACAATCAATATGATGACCATCTGCTTGCCCATTCTTTTTAGAAAAGCAAAGGAGAAGGTTAACCCTATTATGTAGGCAACAAGAGCAAGTGTGGTTCCGGTGATGATAACGTTGAATTCTTCGGGCGGGCTGAAATTCAAAACCTGTCCTACGATAATACCGGCCAGGATATATGCCAGGATTTCCGTGATCCGTAACTTGTGTAGTACCCTGCCGAGTATAAATCCCAGAATGAGGACTAAGGCGACTAGGACATAGATATTCATTCAGTACTTCTGAACCTATGTCTGAGATTCTTTACCAGGATCTGGATCGTTATTTCTCCCAGCAGTCTTTTCTTCTCATCAACGACCGCTAGTCTGCGGATATTGAAGGAAGAGAACTTCTTCAAAACGTCTGTGACAGTCTCTTCCGGCGAGCATACCACAGGATTATGTGTCATGATATCCTGAACGACAGTCTCCTTGTGTAACATGTCAGCCCGGTGAATTCCAAACATCCCTATCTTTCTATGCGTGGGAGGAATAATGTTACGCAGTATATCGTGTTCAGTGACTATTCCCACCACCCTCATCTCCTCCTTATTGTTGACCACCCACGCGTGTGCCCTGACGGAGAGTTTATCAAGAAACTCCGCCCATCCAGCGTTCTCCTCCATAAATGGAATATCGCGCTCAGGTATCATTATTTCCTTCACTTTTATGCTGTAAAATTCTTCCATCATGGTCTGCCAGCCTAAATAGATCGTGCGAACTGAGCTAATGTTTCAATCGAGCTACCTGCGTCAACGATAACCCCATGCCGAACAAGCGGGCACACAGACCCACTCCTCATGTTCATATGCCAATATTCTAATACAAGAGTAGAGCAACGGCAATCAACAAGGGGTTGCTTAGCTTTGTCTAGTATGTTAACGTAACTTGGTATTCGCGGTTTCTTGGGTATGACTTCCATTATTCTGGCTGGCGGCAAAAGTTCAAGGCTTGGCCATAGCAAGGCTCTTCAAGCTATTGAGGGCAAGAGTCTTATCCAGTGGGTGATTGATCGCCTGACTATCCTCAGCACAGAAATCATCATAGCGACTGCCCATGGTGAGCCAATTCCCTGTTCCTCTGCCGTGAGAATCAAGACGGTAGCCGATCCCTATCAGGGAAAAGGTCCGCTGG
>JAOUDT010000149.1 GCA_029859145.1 Dehalococcoidia bacterium | reverse complement strand
CAATGTGAAGACTGGTCACACAGGGACGTTGGACCCTTTGGCGACGGGACTTCTGGTTGTCCTCACCGGTAAGTTCACCAAAAACGCATCTTTGTTTCTTCAACTGGACAAGGCCTACGAAGTCAAGGTAGTTCTCGGTGTCGAAACGGACACATTCGACTCCGAAGGAACCGTTCTACGGCGAAGCAATAGCCAAGTAACCAGACAAGAACTGGAAAAGGTCTTGAAGGAGTTTTCGGGCGACATCTGGCAGACTCCTCCCCCCTATTCGGCAAAGAAAATAACGGGACGAAAAGCTTATCAGCTAGCCAGAAAGGGCATAAGTGTAGACATACCGCCAAAGAAGGTAAGCATTCATTCGCTGGAGCTGAAAGAGTTCCAGTTTCCCCATTTCACCATTGCTTGCGAGGTGTCTTCGGGATTCTACGTTAGAAGCCTTGCCCACGATATTGGAGAGAAACTCGGCGTGGGCGCTACTGTCGTGGATGTCCGCCGCACCAGAGTGGGCCCCTATTACCTGGAACAGGCTAGACCCCTGGAGGAGATTCTGGACCAGACATAGAAAACTCTGCCACTGAGCGTCGGCATAAGCTCGGGCAGGTTTTCACGCCGAAAAGCGTAGACTTTCTGTCGCCTTCTCATTGATTGGATCATACCCCCCGTGATAAAATATCCCGGAGTGGCTACTGAGAAAGAGAAGGCAGTCGAACTGGCCGTAGAGCAAATCGAGAGGCAATATGGTAAAGGTTCGATTATGAAGCTAGGCGAGGTTCCTGCCAGATTACCCGGAGATGCCATCTCCACCGGGGCACTGTCTCTTGATCTGGCTTTGGGGATAGGTGGCATACCCAGAGGGCGGGTTACTGAGATATTCGGTTCTGAGGCTTCAGGCAAAACTACGCTCGCCCAGCACATAATCGCGGAAGCCCAAAAAGCTGGCGGTATTGCCGCATATATTGATGCCGAGCATGCCTTTGACCCCAGATATGCTGCTAACTGCGGCGTCAATCTTCGCAATCTATATATCTCTCAGCCTGACACGGGCGAACAAGCTCTGGAAATTACGGAAACCCTGGTCAGGAGCAGCGGTGTGGATGTAATAGTCATAGATAGCGTGGCCGCCCTCGCACCCAAAGCTGAGATAGAGGGCGAAATGGGCGATGCCCATGTCGGTTTGCAGGCACGATTGATGTCGCAAGCACTAAGAAAATTGAGTGCCGCTATCAGCAAGTCCAAAACAGCGGTCATTTTTATCAATCAGCTGCGGGAGAAGGTAGGTATTTTTTTCGGCAATCCCGAGGTGACCCCCGGAGGCAGGGCTCTTAAGTTCTATAGCTCAGTGAGGATAGACTTGAGGAGAGGTGACACTATCAAGCAGGGCACAGAAACGGTAGGCTCAAGGGTAAAAGCCAGGGTGGTCAAGAACAAGGTAGCTCCTCCGTTTCGCAGCGCCGAATTTGACATTATGTTTAATCACGGGATAAGCAAAGAAGGGAGCCTCGTTGACCTTGGGGTGGCAACAGGCCTGGTAAAGAAAGCTGGTGCCTTCTTTGCCTACGGCGATACGAAGTTGGGCCAAGGAAGGGAAAATGCCAAGGACTACTTGAGGCAGCATCCTGAACTAGCTGCGCAACTGGAAGAGAAAATAAGAGCTTCAAAATCCGTTCCCAGCATCTCTCTCGGAGAAGGTGCAGAAACCCCCTCTCAAGAAGCCTGATGTAATTCAGAAAGAAGCCTTGACAGACAATAGTTCCTTGCAGGACTGTCTTGATGCAGCCTATTACTATCTCAGTTATCGGCCGCGCAGCGAAGGCGAAATCAGACAATGGCTTCACAAACGCGGTTTCCCCAAAGAAGTGGCAGAGAAGACAATTGCCAGACTCAGGCAGCAGAACTTGAGTGATGACCTTGCCTTCGCCCAGTTCTGGAAGGACAACCGCCTGTCCTTCAGGCCGAAGAGCAAAAGATTGATAAAGAAAGAATTAGGAGACAAAAAAGTAGACGCAGAAATCATTGAACAGGTGACCAAGGACATAGATGATGAAGAGATTGCCTATAAGCTTGCCTCTGGCCGGCTGCCGTCTCTCGCCCATTTAGATTATCCAAACTTCTACCGACGCCTGGCAAGTTATCTTGCTTACCGCGGTTTCAGCTACGAAGTTATAAAGCGTACCGCGTCTCTTCTCTGGCAGGAAAAGGAACGAGGCTAGTATGTACCGGAATCCGGCTGATAGGGCTGGTGCCACAAATCAGATTAGGCTGGGTAGCGGGCTCGACTTTAATTTGTGGGAGGATAAATATGGTTGATTTGGGTATAGTGGCGAAACTTTGGAGTGCTTACGGGGTAAACATTATCGTTCTCATTATTCTGCTGCTTGTTGCCTGGATCATCGGGCTGGTAGTGCAGAGGTCGCAGGTGAAAGGCAAAGAGGGTTCAAAGAAAGGATAGGACAGTGTTCGGCTTGTATGACATGGCTTTCGGGTCGCTGACCTGGGGCGCTCTCATAATGATCGTGCTGGGTGGGATTCTGATTTATTTGGGCATCGCCAAGGATTTCGAACCTCTCCTGCTGGTGCCCATTGGCTTCGGTATGATTCTGGTTAACATCCCTCTCGGTGGTTTGATGATCTATTCCCCTGAGGGTTTCCCTGCTGAGTCAACAACGCTCGGCCAATTACTGCAGGATATCGGTGACGGCAAAGTCGGCTTACTGAATGTCCTATTTGCCTACGGGATCAAGACTGAGATAATTCCCCTCCTCATCTTCTTGGGCTTGGGTGCTTTGATTGATTTCAGCCCCACCATTGCTCGCCCCGTATCGCTTTTCTTCGGAGCTACCGCCCAACTGGGCGTTTTTGTAGCCTTCTCTATTGCCTACGCGTCTGGCCTATTCACGGTAAACGAGGCTGCCTGCGTCGGTATTATCGGCGGCTCTGATGGGCCACCGACGGTTTACCTTACGGTCGCTCTGGCTCCCCAACTCCTTGGTCCCATTGCTCTAGCTGCCTACTCCTATATGGCGCTGGTGCCCATTATCCAGCCTCCCATAATAAAGTTACTTACCACCAAGAAGGAGCGGGCCATGTATATGAAACCGCAAGTGCGGCAGGTATCCAAGCTTGAGCTTGTCCTTTTCCCAGTGATTATCTTCATCGTGGCGGCCCTGTTCGTCCCCAAATGTGTGCCCATCATCGGCATGCTTATGTTCGGCAACCTGCTGCGCGTTACCGGCGTTACCGACAGGCTGGCTCAATCTGCCAGTACTGTGTTTATTGACATTCTCACTTTTCTACTGGCGTTAACGGTAGGCGGGCTGATGACCGCTGAGGTGTTTTTGAGGCCCCAGACTCTGGTCATCATCGGTCTGGCCGCTGTCGCTTTTATCTTCTCCACCATTGGAGGATTGCTGGGAGCCAAGCTGGTCAACCTTTTCATGAAAGAAAAAATTAACCCCATGATAGGTGCTGCCGGCGTTTCGGCTGTCCCGATGGCGGCAAGAGTAGTGCAGAAAATGGGGCAGAAAGCCAATCCCAGGAACTTTCTGCTGATGCATGCCATGGGTCCCAACACGGCTGGCGTCATCGGCACCGCAGTG
>JAOUDT010000148.1 GCA_029859145.1 Dehalococcoidia bacterium | reverse complement strand
CTGGTATGACCTATGGCAATTCGACGGGCTCCGACCCTTCTGGCCACCCCGGCAAAGAAGGCATAGCGGAGTTCCCGGGCAGCTTCTTCAAGAGAACATTTTCTTTCAGTCCTGTAGGCAGCTACGTCCTGCCTATCAATAGTGACCGGAATGTCCAGCGAGCCAGCTAAATCAGACACGTATTCAGCATCGGCCTGGGATTCAGCTCCCCGAATCTGATGATTGAGATGAGCTATGTGAAGTTTTATCCCCAGTCTCTTTCGCCATGCTGCCAGGACGTGGAGCAAGCATACTGAGTCGGCACCACCTGAGACCCCGACAACGATTAGCTCCTTACGTGGAATCAAGCCGTGCCGCTGGATAAAGTCTGTGACTTTCGACTCTAGTTCAACTCTGTTCACGGGAATTGCTTCTTGGCCTTGCCCCTCCCAGCTAATACTAGTAGGAAGTGTCGTTAAATGTCACCAGGCGCGCTCCATAATCGCGGAACTCAAGAATGCTTACTCCACCAAGGTCTAACTTGAATTTGATGAAGTAATCCAGAGGTAGATCTAGAGCTTTGAGAATTATGGCTAGGGTAACGAAGTAATGGCTGACTACCACCGCCGTTGCGTCTTTGTTCAGCTCAGGACCGGTTCTATGCCTTTCTAGCAGACCTTCAACAACCTTCCAGGCTCTCTGCTGCAAGTCGACAAGACTCTCTCCGTTGGGCAATTTCATTGCTTCTCCGTCCTGCCACCATTTTAGTAAGAACCGGCTGAACGTGGTACGTAAATTTGAAATAGATATTCCTTCCAGGTCACCAACTTTGAGCTCTTTAAGCCCTTGGTCAAGCTCTACTGGCAACTGGTGCTGACTGGCTATGACTTCGGCTGTAGCTATAGCTCGCTGCAAAGGACTGGAGAGTATAGCGGTAATAGGCTCATTCTTTAGGAAAGCCGCTAGCCTTCTGGCCTGCGCCAATCCAGTATCATTCAGTTCGATATCGCTATCGCCTCCTTGGATGAGCCCGTCCTTGTTCCAGTGAGTTTCGCCGTGCCTGACCAGAATAAGCTTCAAGAGACCTCCTTAGGTTACCTCACTTCGCTGAGAGCCAGAGATATAATTATGGGCTAGTTTCACCCTCTCATTATAGGTGGGATGGAATAGGTTCACGATGCTGTAATGCTCTTTTCCTTGGTTACCATGACCTTCTCTATCTTCATTCCGCGCATCTCAGTGATGACAAACTTCAGGTTCTGATACTTAAACAACTCACCCTGCTTTGGTATCCGACCAAGGTGACTGAGGATAAAGCCGGCCACAGTCTCATAATCACCGACGGGCAGATTCAGCTTCAATTCCTCGTTAGCATCCTCAATCCTGAACCCTCCGTCCAGTTGAAAGGTACTGTCGCCAGTTACAATGAAATCCTTTTCTATGCCGGTTAGCTCATCACCAATATCGCCGACAATCTCCTCAGTTAGCTGCCCCAAGGTAACCATTCCGGCAATACCGCCGAACTCATCTACCACGATTACTGCATGGTATCCACCGTCTCTCATTTCGGCCAGGAGTTCTCCCAGACGTTTGCTTTCAGGGACAAAATACGCCGGGCGCACCAAATCGTCAATGACGCTGTCTCTGCTGTCAGATTCATCGGTTAGTTTCAGCAGCACGTCCTTGGCATGCAATATACCCACCACGTTGTCAGTGTTATCCTTATACACAGGGAAACGACTGTAGCGTCCTCTAATATAAAGCTCCAGGAAATCTCTTAGCTTCGTCCCTTGCTCTACCCAAGCAATTTCCGTTCTGGGAACCATTATCTTGCTCACGGGGCTGTCGGTGAATTCGAATACTTTGTGTAGCATCTCTGCCTCATTACCTTCTACCACTCCTTCAGCCTCGCCTATATTGATAGCCGTACGAAATTCCGCCTCGCTGATGGTCGGCTTGGGACTTTCCTCCTCTCCGACTAACCTAGTGAACCTAATCCCGATGTGGTTCAAGATGTAGACTGGAGGATAGAGAATGATCGAGATGACTTCCAGAGGCCTAACATATCTTAGCGCCAGTCTCTCCCCGTACCGGACTGCCAGGCTCTTAGGAACGAGCTCAGCGAAAACTAGGGTCACTATAGTGATGACGATGGTGGCAATTGCTACTGCCCAGTTTGCATTTCGAATCAGTGACACTGCTATGACTGTCCCCAGAGTGGCTACTGCTGTCTCAAAGAAGTTGATCCCCAAAAGAACCGTGGCAAGAAATTTCTCCGGCTGTTCCACAATCTTTGCCGCTCTCGCGGCGGAAGGATGTCCATTCTGAATCAGATGCTGCAGGCGCAGCTTCTGCATACCAATGAAAGCAGTCTCGGCACTGCAGAAAAAGGCGGCACACCCGAGGCAGAGGAAAAACAATATCACAAAGATGCCGTTGATGGTCACGGTTCACCCTCCCTTGAATAGACGGCATACGCAACCAGGTTACTGTGCGTTCTAGGCAAGGAAATAAACGCTGGTTCAGCATCGAAAAGGGAGGCTGAAAGAGCTCGGCAGGCTAACGAAAGCCAACTATGGCTGACATCCACCTATTACCACCCCCTGAATCCCCTCCCCAACTGAATTGACCATCTTGCTGTCATCAACTCTGGCTGTAATCCACATTTATGGAGGTATAATAGCATTAGCTAGCGAACCTGTCAAAGCCCGCATAGTGAAGGCTAACTACTACTGCCAAATTACGCGGTGTTATTACGAGGCACGACTCTGCTAGTCAATTTCAGGCAAATTATGCGAGATTGTAGCGCTGGATTGGCACTGGATGAATCTGCGCTCTGAGGCTCTTCAGAAAGTGCTCCCGCAGGGTGAGACTTGCCCCTTGACTATTCCGTGCGGGAGCGCCTACAGGGCCCCTCTACGAAAGTTCACGGTAGCAAACAGGTTTCAATTGGTGTCCTTCAGGTATTCATTCATATAGACTAGCCAAAGGCGACACTGAATGTCATCCACCCTTCTTCTCCAAGCGAAGGCCACAGTTGAGCCACACTCCTTCCTCGTTAGGGGGTACAAGAACCAGCGCCCAAAGACCGCCAGCGGTATTCCTCACCACGTGCCACCAGTGAATTTGCAGTGGTGGTATACCACGTGTTCTGAATACTGCCTCTTCGTCGCCGATAGTTTGTACCATTAGCCCTGGCCAGTCCGTCAATTTTGCCCTGGCCGCCGGTATGTGTACTGTGAATTCCTTCTTCTGCCAGTCAGCATCCAATTCGACATCCCACACCTTCAGAGCTCCAGGCAGATGACCGCTGCCACGAAACGTTTCCATTTTTCCCCTCCTTTTTTCTTGGTATTTGGGTCCTCGCAGCACAATGAAAGATTCACATATGTCAACTCCAAAACCATTGTTAACTGACGTTTTGTCCGTTCGTTTTCAACCGCCCCCAACGTGGCCATGTCGTTCCGAAATGGCTATCTGATGGTCAGCAATTCCAGCATTTTGTCTATGTCTGTGGTCGGTAGCTTGCAGTGATGATTGAGGCAGACGTAAGCTGTGGCCTTGCCCCCTGTGCTGGATTGACTTCTGGTAAATTCGGCAAACTGAGCTATTTCGGGTGGTTTC
>JAOUDT010000147.1 GCA_029859145.1 Dehalococcoidia bacterium | reverse complement strand
AAGCTCATGAGGAGCTATTTAACCTTCGCTTTCGCCTGGCCACTAGGCAGTTGGGGAATCATCGGGAGATCCCCCGGGTGAAGAGAAGGATTGCCAGAATAAAGGCTATTTTAAGAGAAAGGGAACTCGGCACAATAAGATGAGTGATCTTGAGAAACGAAAAGTTAGGGAAGGCTTGGTGGTGAGCAACAAGATGGCCAAAACTGTTGTGGTAGCTGTGGAGACTAGGAAAGTCCATCCACTTTATAAGAAGGCTGTCAGGCTCACGAAAAAATACAAAGCTCACGATGAAAATAATGCCTGCAAAATTGGTGACAAAGTGAAAATTGTCGAAACGCGCCCTTTGTCGAAAGAAAAGAGATGGCGGGTAGCAGAGATAACGTCTACTAAGGAAGTGGCTGAAACCAAACCGAAGTGAGAGAAATGATTCAGGCTTATACCAGACTGAAGATAGCAGATAATACCGGAGCTAAGCAGATTATGTGTATTAATGTCCCTGTCGGGGCAAGGAAGTATGCTCATATAGGTGACATTATTGTGGCGACGGTGAAGCGAGCCATACCTCGTGGAATGGTGAAAGAAGGTGAGGTTGTGCGGGCTGTGGTGGTGCGTGTGGCTAATCCCTACCGCCGCCCCGACGGCTCCTATATCAGATTTGATGAAGACGCCGCAGTCATTCTTGGTGACAAGAATAATCCTAAGGGCAGCCGTATTTTTGGGCCTGTAGCCCGGGAACTTAGAGACAAGAACTTTGCCAAGATAATATCCCTGGCTCCCGAGGTGATGTGAGATGAGAATAAGAAAAGATGATACGGTTGTCATAATTGCTGGTAAAGACAGAGGGAAGAGAGGGAAGGTTCGTCGTGCTCTCCCCGACGAAGAAAGGGTGATAGTGGAAGGACTTAACATGATTAAGCGCGCCTCTCGAGCTCGCAGAGCTACCCGCCAAGCTGGCATAATTGAGCTTGAATCTCCTATTCGTGTATCCAACGTAATGTTGATATGCGACAAATGTGGCAACCCCACTCGGGTTAATTTTCGCTTCTTGGACGATGGCAAGAAGGTGCGAATTTGCAGTTCATGTCGAGAGGTGATTGACTAAGGGAGTCCGTTATGAAATCGCGCATGGAGGAAAAATATTTGACTGAAGTAGCTCCTCAGCTTAAAGCTAGGCTGGGCTATGACAATGTCATGCAATTGCCCGAATTGAAGAAGATTGTGCTTAGTATCGGTTTGGGCGAAGCAATACAGGAACCCAAGGCTCTTGAGGCAGCAGAGAAGGACCTAGCTACAATCTCAGGGCAACATCCAGTGACGACACGGGCGAAAAAGTCCATCTCCGCTTTCAAACTACGGGCCGGTGTGCCCATCGGCATGATGGTGACTCTGCGAGGTAAGCGGATGTACGATTTTTTTGACAAACTGGTTAATGTCGTTCTACCGAGGTTCCGCGATTTCAGGGGAGTATCACGGGATTCGTTTGACGGTAGGGGAAGCTATAGCCTGGGCATAAAGGAGCAGATAGTTTTCCCTGAGATTGACTACGATAAAGTGGACAAGATTCGCGGCTTGGAAGTAACCATTGTTACTACGGGAAAGAACGATGATGAGGCCAGGACCCTGTTGGAATTAATGGGCATGCCTTTCAGGAGAATCTAATATGGCAAAGTTATCTAAGGTTATCAAATCAAAGCGCGCGCCGAAATACAAAGTGCAACAACATAATCGTTGTCAGCTGTGTGGCAGGCCGCGTGCTTATATGCGCAAATTCGGATTGTGTCGTATTTGTTTCCGGGAACTTGCTGTAACTGGTGTGGTCCCTGGGATCAGAAAGTCGAGCTGGTAAAGGAAGATGACAATTATCGACCCCATTGCTGATATGTTGACCAGGATACGCAACGCCATCATGGCAAGTCATGGCAGTGTGCTTGTGCCATCCTCTAAGGTGAAGCTTGCTATCGTCAAAATACTTAAAGAGGAGGGTTTCATTGACCGATACGAGGTGCTGAAAGGGAAACCGCAGCCGATGATAAAAATCCACCTCAAGTACACAGATGAACAGCCCGCAATCTTGGGATTGGAAAGAGTTAGCAAACCGGGTTTGAGGGTCTATGCGGAAGGGCATGAAATCCCCCGCGTCTATGGCGGCTTGGGCATTGCAGTTATATCCACATCAAAAGGCGTCATGACCGGCCAGGAAGCATGGAAAAGGCGTGTTGGCGGCGAGGTTCTATGTTATGTATGGTAGGTTAAGTCAGGAGTTGTAGACTATGTCTCGTGTTGGTTTGCTTCCCATTGTTATCCCTCGGGGTACCGAGGTAAAGGTCAACGGAAGCGAAGTTGTGGCAAAAGGAAACAAAGGTGAACTCAGTCGTCGATTTCACCCTGCCATTTCTATTGCCTTGAAGGACGACCGCTTGATCGTAGCGCGGCCTAGTGATAGCAAAGTGCATCGTTCCTTACACGGGCTCACTCGCAGCCTTCTGGCGAACATGGTTACGGGTGTCAGTAAAGGTTTTGAAAAGATCCTGGAAATAAACGGCGTAGGCTATAGAGCGCAGAAAACTGGTGACAAACTGTTGCTTCAGGTGGGATATGCCAACACTGTGGAGTTTTCTCCTCCTCCTGGTATTGGCATCAGTGTTGAAGGGGCAAATCGCATTCACATCACTGGTATTGATAAAGAGCTGGTTGGAGAAACTGCTGCCAAAATTCGCAGGATACGCCCTGCTGACTCATACAAAGGAAAAGGCATTAGATACGAGGGCGAGAAGCTGCGTCTTAAGCCTGGCAAATCGGGCAAGATAGGCAAGAAGTAGCAGGCATAATGAGCGCAAGAAATTCAAAAGCAATTATGAGAATACGACACAAGCGTGTCAGGCAAAAGGTGACGGGGACGGTATCACGTCCCAGGTTATGTGTCTTTCGCAGCTTGAATCATATTCATGCTCAACTTATTGATGATTCTACGGGTCAGACTCTGGTTTCAATGAGCAGCCTCGATTCTCAGGTGAGCGGCAAGACTGATGGAATGGGAAAAAGCAAGAGAGCCGAAGTAGTGGGGACTCTGCTTGCGGAGAGAGCACTAGATAAGGGAATCAAGAAGGTAGTTTTTGATCGTGGTGGCTACAGATATCATGGCAGAATTAAGGCTCTAGCTGAGGCTGCCAGGAAAGCCGGATTGGAATTTTGAGGATTAGCTTATGAAGGCAGTTACCAAATTAAAAGAGAAGAAGGTCAGAATCGACAGCAGTGAATTGACTCTCGAAGAGAAGTTGTTGGGCATCGACCGTGTGACCAAGGTAGTCAAAGGTGGCAGACACCTGCGTTTCAGAGCTTTGGTTGTAGTTGGCGATGGCCAGGGGCATGTCGGATTCGGGTTAGCTAAAGCAGCGGCGGTTCCGGAAGCAGTCCGGAAAGCCGGTGCTACGGCAAAAAAGGGGTTGATTGAGGTGCCCATAAAGGACGGCACGATCCCTCATGAAATTCTAGCCAAGTTCGGTGCCTCCAAGATCTTATTAAAGCCGGCGGCGCCGGGCACGGGCTTGATTGTCGGCAGTACTGCCCGAGCGGTACTTGAATTGGCGGGCGTAAGAGACGTTCTTGGCAAATCATTGGGGGGCCCAAGCAAGATCAACGTAGCC
>JAOUDT010000146.1 GCA_029859145.1 Dehalococcoidia bacterium | reverse complement strand
ATTGGTCTCGATGAACGGCGAAGCATCCAGGATGCTGCGGTCAACGTGGCTCTCGGCAGCGAAGTTCACAATGACGTCGAATCCCTGACTAAGCAGTCCGTCAACCACCTTTCTGTCAGCTATGTCGCCTTTGACAAAGTGGTATCCAGGCCGGTCCTGTGCATCCTTCAAGTTTTCCAGGTTGCCGGCATAGGTGAGCTTGTCCAGATTGGTTATCTCCCAATCGGGGTGTTCCTTCAGCGCGTGGTGAACAAAGTTGCTGCCGATAAAGCCGGCACCGCCAGTCACAAGTAACCTCATCTTGCCTCCTTCGTGTAGTAAAACCTGATATCCGCCTTCTTCAATGAAGGCAAATTTCTATCTCTGTCGGATACAATGGGCTCCTTAACAGGCCAATCGATACTCAAGTCTTCATCATTCCAGATAATGCCTGCTTCAGATTCAGGGGAGTAGACGTTGGTGGTTTTATATACCACTTCAGCAACATCGGAAAGGACACAGAAACCATGAGCAAAACTCTCAGGCACATAGATAATGCGCTTGTTCTCTTCCGACAAGATCACCCCTACCCATTTGCCCCACGTAGGCGAGCCTTTTCTTATATCAACGGCAACATCAATTACTTCACCTCTCACCACTCTCACCAACTTCCCTTGTGCAAACGGCGGATGCTGATAATGCAGCCCTCTCAGGACTCCTTTGCTGGAACGAGAGTGGTTCTCCTGAACGAAATTGCCTTCTATGCCAGCAGCTATGAAATCCGGCATCTTGTATGTTTCCATAAAGAAACCCCTCCCATCCTCAAGAACCTTTGGCTCTACCAGAACGACTGCTGGAATCCCTAACCTCTTGAAACCAAACGGCATATCGTTCCTTCGTTTCTACAGTTCCACCCTGGCATCATCCCCGACAAAGAGCGTAGTCGCCTTGAAACCGTCTCCTCGCCTGGTCACCACCGCGCACCGACCGATCACACAATCACTCAACCGCTCGATATTGCGAATAGAGCAGCCGTCCAGGACAACCGAGTGCTCTATCGTGGACCGTTCAATGGTCGTTCCGGCAGCAATGCTGGTGAAAGGGCCAATATAAGAGTCCATGATACGACAGTCATCACCGATAGATACCGGCCCCCTGATTATGCTGTGTTCTACGGTCGTTCCTTTCCCAACCTCGACTCTGCCCGCCACCTGGCTGGCACCATCAATCTCACCTCTCAAATCTCGTTTCACATACTCATCTAGAACAACGCGGTTGGCTTCCAGGAGGTCATCTTTTTTCCCGGTATCCAGCCACCAGCCCGTGAGGATATGACTGTGCACTTTTCTGCCGGAATCAATGAGCTGCTGAATGGTGTCGGTTATTTCAAGTTCTCCCCGCCACGAGGGCTTTATCCTGTCTATGGCCTGGTGCACGTCCTTGGTGAACAGGTAAACCCCGGGCACTGCCAGATTCGTCTTCGGTTCCTTGGGTTTCTCCACAATTTTGGTGATCTCGCCTTTTTCATTTAGTTCGGCAACGCCAAACAGGCGTGGGTCGGAGACCTCTTTGAGCAAAACAAGTGCATCGACCTTGTCAGTAGTAAACTCTTCGACGAAGCTCTTGACGCCACCCTGAATGAGGTTATCGCCCAGAAACATGAGAAAGGGAGAATCACCGAGGAATTCTCGGGCCGTCTTCACGGCATGGGCCAGACCCAGAGGTTCGGACTGCAAAATGTAGGTAATTTGAGAACCCCATCTTGAACCATCTCCCACAGCCTCTTTAATCGCCTGCCCCGTCTCCGGCGAAACGATAATACCGATATCCCTTATTTCAGCCTCAGCAACCTGCTCCAAAACGTAGTAGAGTATTGGCTTATTGGCCACCGGAATAAGTTGTTTGGACATAGTGTTGGTCAGTGGCTTAAGTCTGGTTCCCTTGCCGCCAGCCAGTATCAATGCCTTCATCTCAGATACCGTTCACTATGAAGTAGAAAATATTATATCACCTTGTACGGAAGCTTCCGCAGTTCCTCAACCGGATGAGAACCCATAGATCCCTCCCCACCTACAATGATGGCTGTGTTCTTGCCTAAGACTCACTTGAGCCAAGATACCTGAAAATCTTCACAGGCGTTTGCCCCCCCGATGAGTAGACCAGTTCATAGCTATCCAATCCTTCAAGAGGCAAAATGCTGGTAAAGGGGTCGGCCCCCACTATTCTATAGTTTCCAGACGTCTGGTTGGCAACGTAAGCTTGAGCATCTTCATAGGTGGAAAATGGCTGCCCACTAGTGACTTCTTTATACTTCTCTCCCCCACTGCCTACCCTCTCTACATACGATATTGCTATCGGTTGCACTACAGTCACGTTTTTGCCATCAAAATTGTAGAGCCTGGCCACAGTGGATTGGTAGTATGCGGGGTAAAACAAATACGTGAATTGCCCGCCGGTTTGCGTCGGCACGTAGAAAACGTCATGGAACTCAGACACATTTTTCCCGGCCCACTCCACCATGGCATAGAACTTCGAAGTTGCCGTCATATAGTCGATCATCACATATGCGGTGCCTTCCTTGTCGGCGACTTCGTTAGCAGCAGTTTCATTCTGGGCGGTGAAGAACTGGCCAGCCTGGACAGCCCCGGCTTGACCGGGATTGGCATTAGGTACGCGATGGGCAATTTGCATTATGAAGTGACCATAATCCCACCAAGACATGACGCCGTAGGCAGTATCGGGGTATTGAAACTCATCCCGTGGCGGGTATAGCGCATAATAGAAATCAGGGTCGCCAAAAGGCTCGGGGCTGTTATCCTCAAGCCATAGAAGCGAGGTCTGCCATCCTTGATCCATGACATAATTTGGGGAACTGCCAAGCGCTTTAGCCAAGGGAACACTCGGCAAAAACACAACGACAAACAAGACGATTCCCACAACGATGACCCTGACCCAGGCACCCCTAGGCTGCATGAATGTTCTCGGCTTCGCTTCTTCTCTGGCTTTCTTCTGCTTCTTCTTGAATTTCTTAACCGTCTGCACTACTTGCCTGGACTTGCCCAGCAGTTTTCTCAGGCCAGCGATGTCCAGCATCTTCCAAGAGAAATATCCCGTGAGCAATGCAAGGTTCACGGTATAGTAGTAGCCAAAGCGGCGCTGCCCCAGGACTGCCATCAACATTAATATGCTCCACACCAAGAACAGGATTTTGTCGGCACTTTTTTCCTTAATAGCGACATAAATGAGCATGCCGAAGGAAACAAATGCGATGAAGAAGGGGGTGTTGAAGTTGGCCCAGGCATTTGCCAGAGAGAAACTGCCAGAGGGGAAAAGAAGAGGTGCCACCTCCATGATAGTTAACGCAGCACCACCCGGGGTGAAGATGCCAAACAGACCACGCATGTACCGAAACAACGAGGGATTGACAAATTGCAGAGCAAGCAAACCGATCCCAAGCAGTCCCAGCAAGGCCAAAGGGTAGTACAGAGGTTTCAAGGCCCTCCCCGACATGACCCGTGAGATGACGCTTAGGAGAACCGGTACCACTACGGCAATCGACATAGAGACACGATAGATGGGATCGAGGCCGGCTTTGCCCAATATGGGGAGAAGCATGAGGAAGGCGACAAGGAAAACAGGAGTTCCGATAATACATAGGTAGTCAGTTGATTTGCGCCTCAGGT
>JAOUDT010000145.1 GCA_029859145.1 Dehalococcoidia bacterium | reverse complement strand
GTTATCATTCAGACCTACTCCCCCGACAACTATATCATTGAAGCTGCTGCCAAGCATGATTATTTGGGGTTCTATTACAAAGAAATAGAGTATCGGCGCCGATATGATTATCCCCCTTTCAGCCAACTAGTCCGCCTGGTCTATAGTCACGCCAATGAGGAGTCATGTCGCCGCGAGGCAGAGAAAGTGTATCGTCTAATCCTTGATGAAAAGACGAGGAAGGGCATAGTTGATTTCAATGTAATTGGTCCCGTACCGACTTTTGCCTTCAGGGCGAGGGGCAGGTATCGCTGGCAACTCTTCCTCCGTGGTCCTGACTCATCTCGGGTCCTAGCTCAGCTGGCTTTGCCGCGGGGCTGGACCATAGATGTCGACCCGGTAGGAATAGTCTAATCCTACGAGTATTTCTCCAGTAAGGTAACCGCTTTTGAGCTGTCCCACCTCGCTCTTTTCGCCACTGAATATATCGCTGTTTTCTGTCTACCCAGACGGCCAAGGCCAATTGACAAATCGATGTTGCCGAGCGTATCATGAAGTAAGCGCAAAACTGGGGGTTGACAGTGTGTGTCAGGGGTCGCCTTAGTCTTCGTCAGATTCGGTTGGTCATATACAGAGACGCAGTTTCGGCTCTCTTTCTCTGCCACGGCAGAATCTATTCTCCGCTTGAAAATTCAGGGTCATGATTGGCACGGTCCGAGTAATGCCTGTTCGCTTCAATGGGGAGGCAAGAAAGGCTGGTCGAAACGTTTGGGTGACCTCATGCTGAAGGTCTGAGGAGGGGCGACGACAAATACAGAAAAGCGAACAGAGGATCGGCAAGAGATTGGGGCATAGTCCCTGGGCTCTTGCGTGTGCTGGTCCTGGTTAGCGTGATGACTGGCGACGGAGGTTTCACAGCGAGGAGGTGATGTGTATGGACTGAGATTTCAGAGACGCTGAGCTACGCGTCAAATCGAACTATTGCGGAGAGAAAGGAGAGTGATTGGAAATGTCTAAAGCCAAGATATCGATATTGGCAGTCCTATTGATCATCGTGCTCGTAATCAGCGCCTTTCCATTGCCTGGCGTGGCCGCTGCTACGGCTGATGGGCATCCCTGGCACTACCTCCGGATTATCAGAGACGATTATGGGGTTCCCCATGTTTTCTCGGATACGAAAGAGGGTTTGGGCTTTGGAGCTGGCTATGCCATGGCTCAAGACAGACTCTGGCAGGCCGACGTCTTCAGGAGAACAGCTTCCGGACGTCTCGCTGAATTGCTGGGCCCGAGCGTGCTCGGACAGGATATGGAAATGAGAGCGCTGTGGTATAACCAGGACGAGTTGCTACAGATTTATGACGATTGGGACCCTGGCCAGGACTACGCACACCTCAAGCCTATGATTGAGGCCTACATAGAGGGCATAAACCTTTACATTTCTGAGGCGTTAGCTGCGGCTGCTCAGGGCGACCTATCGCTTATACCCGTTGAATATATCGCACAGGGGCTGATTGATAAACTCGAGCCCTTCAGCGTCGCAGATGTGGTAGCCGTTACAGTGCTGATGGCCTGGAGATTTGGCGGGACGGGCGGCAACGAGGGCGCTTTCTACGAAGCTCTGCTTACGCTTCAAGGAATGCATGGTTCAGCGGATGGAGCGCTCATCTGGGACGAGCTCTTCCCACTGAACGACCCGGGAGCGCCCGTAACCATACCCGACGAAGTCTATGAAGAGGCTACTGTGAGTACACCTTCGTTCGACTTCCCAGATGGCCTTGGCGGACTCCTTCAGGAGTATGAAGAGTCAAAGGCAGCTCAGGATGAACTGCTGGAGTCGCTGGGTCTACCGACAAAATTTGGAAGCAACGCCGTGCTCATCAGTCCGGAATTGTCGGAAACAGGGAACGCACTTGAACTGGGAGGACCGCAGATGGGTTATACGGTTCCGCAAATTATCTACGAGATCGGGTTGCATGGTGCGGGAATCAGTGCCCAGGGCATGGCATTTGCCGGAGCCGGTCCATTTATCTTGATCGGTGTCAGCGAGAATGGCGCCTGGACTTCAACCACCGGTTCTTCCGATGTCGTGGACATCCGCATCCTGGTGCTGAATCCCCTGAATTCAACACAGTATTGGTATGACGGCGCCTGGCTTAACATGGAAGTCCGAACAGAGACATTCGAGGTTCGTGGGTCTCCACCTATAACAACCACCTTCTATCGCTCGCACTATGGTCCTATTGTCGGCATAGCTGGGGGCACAGCCATCACCCTGCATACCCCCTTCTACAGGAATGAGATTGCTGCCGAGCAAGGTTGGCAGCTCTTCCAGGAGGCGAAGAACCTTGACGAATTCGAGGCAGTGGTGGAACTGGTATGGCCTTCCCACAACTTCTACTGGGCCGACAGGGAAGGGAACATAGGCTACTGGCATGCCGGGCGCTTCCCGGTAAAGCCGGCGGGTGCTGACCGCAGATTGCCCTTGATGGGTGATGGAACACAAGAGTGGGTTCGCGTCACAGATCCTGAAGAGATGCCTCGTAGCATCAACCCCGAGCAGGGCTGGCTTACCAACTGGAACAACAAACCAATCGCCGGGTGGCCTTACGCCGAAAGTGACTTCGGCTGGGGCGAGGGTTTCCGTGTCCAGGTTCTAATGAACGCTCTAGCTGATTACTACGCTCCAAGGGGAGATGTGACATTCGAAGACATGAACGCGATTAACCAGATTGCAGGATACCACCACACTGCCGGAATGAGCTTCGTCGGGGACCTGATAGCCACGGTCACAGCCTATGTTGTGGCAAACCCTGGAGATACAGAAGCAGCGACTGCACTGGGCCACCTCGTAGCCTGGGCTACAGCAGAGCCTCTTCCTGTCAGCTATGTTGACCTTGTCTCACCCAAATGGCCTACTGACCTGAATCCCACGTACGACCATGCTGGTCTGACCATCTTCAACGCCTGGTATGACAGAATCGTTCCTGAAGTGTTTACCGGTATTCTTCCACCAGACATAATCGGGCGCGTGAAAGGCAGCCCCAGTCTGCTACTCCGCGTCTTCGGGGAGGAAACAATCTACGACTACTTCGGTAGCAGGGACAGGGACACGCTGATTGTCGATGCCCTGAAGGATGCGATCGGAGCGTTGGAGGTCCAATATGGGTCACAGGACATGTCCAGCTGGCTTACCTCGGTCCGTATGCAAAGATATGATGCGCAGGGAGCTCTCCCAGGGGGCTACTATCATCCGTACATGAACCGCGGCACCTACAATCAGATCGCCGAGATGATCTCAAAGCCACCGTCACAGGCAAAACCAAGTGAAGCAGGGAAGGGCTCACCGCCGCATGCGGTAAGCGTGATTCCGCCCGGACAGAGCGGTTTTGTAGGTTATCCGGGAGTCCCCAGCCCCTATGCGTTCGACCAGTTGCCGCTGTATGCGGCTTGGCAATACAAGCACATGCTATTCCGCACCAAGGATATTGAGGCAGTGGAAACATGGAGGAGGGTGTTCTAGAAATCAGAGCTATGGCCACAGGATTCGAGAATCTGGTGGGCGTAGCCAGTTCCGACTGCTAGCCGGGGCTGGTATGGGGAGCCGAGGCTTCCAAGCCTCGGCTCCCACACTGTGCTGCCCTTATGGCAAAGAGCGAACTAGAAGGAGATTAGGGACAAAACCTTCGGGA
>JAOUDT010000144.1 GCA_029859145.1 Dehalococcoidia bacterium | reverse complement strand
CGGTAATCCAGAGGCCGTTCTGGGTTCGAAACCTGTGAAAGTCACCTTTCTTGGTCACGGTGCTTTCTCCAATTACATCGCTCAGCGACAAGCTGAGGGTGCTGCCCTGGGCCACTTGAAGCCGCCGCATGTAAATCCTTCAGACGGCGTCCTTTCCTCGCTTGGGGCTCGTGAGGTTGTGGTGAAAGCTGTTCCCGTAAGTGGACGTGAGCGAGTGGAGGCTTAGTAAGTTGAGATTGCCTTGAATCTATGCTGTAATCGAGCGGAGGCAATTCTCCCTATCTGATTGGCGCCGAACTCTCTGCCTCTCTAGACAGACAACGGTGAGGTTCTAGCCTCGCCTTTTCCGTTACTCGTCCAGTACCTTCGGAAATCATTGGCTGCCAGCCTGGCACAAAGAAGGCGAAAGTTTTGTCCCGCCCTGTGCCGAGAGAATGTCGATGAACGCACCCAGCACTCCTGGGCCATTACTTTAGTCACGTTGACAGCCTTCGAATTTGTATCGATAATAGAGCTGACCATGAACAGCGAGGCTTTGATACCCCTGTTGGCAACGATTGCCTATGTCCCGTGTCTTATCATTCTGCTGGACAACCGTCCGTGGCAATTGAAGCAGAGGCTGTTCTTTCTACTGCTGATTTCGGCGATGCTTTGGAGCATAAGCGATGTCTTCTTCCGCGGCAGTTTCTTTGTCAGCCAAGAATACAGGGAGGTTTTGGTCAGAGTTGTTCTTTGTCTTGCTATCTGGATGATAATTCAATTCCGTTATCTAGGGCAGTCTTTCTACAAGTCAGAAGTCGGCGAGAAGCCCTTTGTGTACCTCATTCTCGCAGCTGCTATCGCACTGGCGGTGACGGGCCATCTATACAATATGTCACACCATTACGACGTTTGGGTTGAGGCTCAGGACGGCATTCTGGTCCACTATGGCAGATGGATGTCTTTGTTGGTCGTTAGCGTATTGATTATTGGCAGCAGAGACATCTACCAGCTGATACGGAAGCTTAGGCTCTCAGATAACGCAGCGGAGCGTAATCAGATTATCTACTTTTTCGTGGCTTTCGGCTGTTTGGCTACTTTTGGATTCGCCACTATGGGGATCAGCGCGGCGGGCAAATACCCGGTCGCCCATATCGGCAACTTTTTGAGTGCCTGCGTCCTGACCTACGCCGTTGTGGCCCACCGGTTGCTGGATGTCCGAATTGTGTTCCGCCGGGCTCTAATGTACCTGTGCCTTTACGGTGGCGGCCTTGGCGTAATTCTACTGTTCTTCCTCGTGGCGCACCTAGCCTTTCAGTTTCAGCCGGATTTCAGGACTTTGGGGCTGGCCGTCGGTGCGGGAATTCCGGTCATAGTCTTTGCGATTCGCAATGGGCGCGATTTTCTGCAAAGGAAACTGGAGCAGGCTTTTGTCGGGGCAAGATATTCCTACCGTAGGCAGTTGTCGCACTTTTCGGCCAAGATACAGAATGTGCCTACTCTAGAGCAATTTGGCAGCGATTTCATATCCCTGCTCGCTCAATCCATCGACTGTCGTAGAGCTTCTTTGCTTCTGCCTGAAGCCGAAGAAGGGGAGTTTCGGGCCCGGTTTGTGTACCCTCCGGTGCAGAACAATCCTATGGCGCAGTTGAAATTAAGGCAGGATGGTCCAATTTTGGCCTGGCTGAAGCGCGAAAGAACAATGTTGCCAAAAAACAATCTCGCCATTCTTCCCGAATTCCAATCTATGTGGCAGCAAGAAAAAGACGAAGTCAGATTGGCGAGTGTAGACATATTCGTGCCCTTGATGAACAGGGGTGAGCTTGTGGGTGTTCTGGCAGTAAGTGAGAGGCGAGATGGTAGGCTTTATGCCGTTGAGGACACCGATTTGCTGGAGTCTGTCGGCACCCAGGTGGCAGCAAGCATGGAGAAAGAATACTTCCATGAGCAGCTGCGCGAGCAGGACAAAGAGATCACCTTGATCAACCAGTTGACCACAATCATAACCTCGACCGTGAGCATTCAGGAGATATTTGAACGTTTTGTCCAGGAATTAAAGAAGGTGGTCGATATTAATTGGGCAACGATTGCTTTGATTGATGGAAACGAGCTTCACCTTATGGCTCTATCCAGTACTGTAGATCCGGTGTGGCGACCGGGAGAAAGAATACCACTTGAAGGGACGGGTACGGAATATGTATGCCGGGAGAAGAAGAGCCTCTATGAACCTGATCTAGCCCGATACCACAGATTCAAGAGTGACGAACGTCACCTACAACAAGGGATTCGTTCTATTCTTTATCTCCCGTTGAGCATTAAGGACGAGGGTATCGGCAGCCTGGTTCTGGCTAGTCTCAAACCTAATGCCTACGGTCACAGGCACATCAGACTTCTGGGGCAGGTGGCCTTACAGATTGCTACGCCAATTGAGAATGCCCAGCTCTATGCCCGAGCGGAGCAGAGATCTCGTATTGATGAGCTTACCGGGCTCTTCAACCGGCGGCATTTTGAAGAACGGCTCAAAGAAGCGATTGGCCGGCATTCCCGCTATGGCGATGTATTCTCCATGCTACTGCTTGACCTGGATCACTTCAAGACCTATAACGATATATATGGGCATCCGGCCGGGGATATTTTGCTGAATCGGATAGGGAAGATTATCAAGGGCTCTGTCAGGAATGTTGACCAAGCGTTTCGCTATGGCGGCGATGAATTTGCCGTCATTTTGCCCCAGGCAGCTACGGATGATGCCTATGTTGTAGCTGAGAGAGTTCGGGTACAGATTGGCAAAGAGATGGAGGAGAGGGAAATCTCCGTGACTTGCAGCATCGGAGTGGCTGGCTATCCTGCAGATGGAGTTATATCTGGAGAACTTGTTACCGTGGCGGATACTGCTCTTTATATGCCAAACGAACGGGAGGCAATCGGGTGTACCTTTCGTCCAAGATTCTGTCTGAGCCCGTGGACGATGCCGGGACCTACGCCAGACATAATGGTCTGAGCGCCATATATGCCTTGGTCTCCACGGTGGAGGCCAAAGATCCCTATACCTACGGTCATTCCAGGAAGGTTAATACTTATGCCGTCGCTTTGGCGGAGACTATTGGGCTATCGCCTGATGACGTGTCCAGAGTCAGCACCGCTGCCTTGCTTCACGACATTGGTAAAATTGGCGTCCCTGACAAAGTGCTCAGCAAAAAAGAGAAGCTTGATGAGCAAGACTGGGCAGCCATCAAGTCGCATCCCAGACTAGGGGCAACCATCGTAGGTAACATTCCTAATTTTGCTCCCTGTGTTAGTACCATTTTGCATCACCACGAGAGGTGGGATGGTAGTGGTTATCCAGACGGACTGAAAGGCGAAGAGATTCCCATAGAAGCTCGCATCCTCGGTATAGCTGATAGCTTTGAGGCGATGAGTTCTGCCCGTCCCTACCGTCCTGCGTTGTCCCAGGAGGAGGCAGTAGAGGAGCTTAGACGAGGTGCCGGGATTGAGTTTGATCCTCACTTGGTGGAGCTTTTCGTTGGCATTGTCCAGGCTGGGTTTCCTGAGGCAGCAAGAGTGGGCAAGAGCCTGTCTGGTGAGCCGCCGGGCTCAGAGCTAAATAGAACGTAGGCGAAACCTGTAGTAGGTCCGATGCCGAGATCGTAGAAGTATTCTGTAATAGCTTTGCCTCTATAGGGTGGGATA
>JAOUDT010000008.1 GCA_029859145.1 Dehalococcoidia bacterium | reverse complement strand
CTATCCCGCAGAAGACTACCACCGCGAATACTTTTCACGACATCCAGAACAATCATACTGCCAGGTGGTGATCTCCCCCAAGGTCAACAAGTTCCGAAAGCAGTGGACAAAGCGCCTCAAGAAATAATCGAGGGATGGTATGTTGCCATGCCGTCCTTTGTTGGACTCTCCAGCGTCTTGTGGCGGGGAAGATCTGACCGTCAGTGCGTTTTGTGACGCCGGAAATGGTTTGTCACGTAGCCGAACGCCTGATTAATCCAGGGGCGTTGAAAATCGCTGAATAGCAATTCGCTGGCTTCAATTTGTGGCACCTTGCGCACTTCCTTGATGCGCGGCAGGAAGAATAGCGCCACGGCCAACCGGGCCACTCCTGAAACTATGAAGACGGACAGTAAATGACTCCCCATAAACGGGGGCAGGAGTGGAGCCAGAACGCCTCCGACCAGAGCCCCTACGCTGACACCAAGGTATATCAGTGAGTTATAAAGAGCTATGTAGCGCGTCCTGTTCTGTGGGAGAGCTGCATCGAAGATAAACACGCCGCTGGAAAGCTGAAAACCCGCCCAGGCGAACCCGGAGAATAGCTGCATGATGACAAGCCACCACAAGCTGTGGTTTAGCGCCCACCCCAGCGGAACAAATGGAACAAACAGGGACGTAATTTTGAGCACTTTGATACTTCCTGCTCTGTCGATGCGTTTGCCCCACCATGTCATAGAACCAACAGTCGCCAGTCCCGCCGCCGAGTTCAGTACAGTATAGACGATGTAGCTGAGATTAAGATCGCGCAGCATATAGGGAGCGAAAAACGGTCCAGCAATGGTGGTGGTGAAATTCATCAGCGCGCAGAGCATTATGAACGTGCCGATGTTGGTGGAGAACAAGCCCCGGGCCATTTTCAACATGCTGTCATGGCCCCGCTTTTCGGTCGCCGGACTCAATGGTTCGTACATCTTTGACAGGAAATAGAAGGAGACCAGCCGTGATCCTATTGCTCCGATAAATATAATGGTGAAAGCTAGATTGGTATTGCCCGTGAGCAATTGTAAGATGCCTCCAGCCGCATAGCTGAACGCCATGGAGATAAAGGCAGTAATGCGGTTGCGTAGGCCGAAGTATCGGCCGCGCATCTGTGTTGGCACCAGGTCCGCCATCATACTTCCCCACGCGGGGTTCAGGGCAGAATCAAAGGCGGTGCTCAAAGTCATGAGCGCTATCAACCACCAGACCTGGTGTGTCTGGAATAGATAGGGGATGAGGAGAATTGGCAGCCACATCAAAGCGTGCATAAGGACCATGGGGAGTATAAAACGCTTTCGGCTCCCTATTCTCTCAGAGAGGGCCGGAGCTACGAACTGCGCCGCTGCCATAGTGAAATTGGGCACGCCGGTGAGCAAGCCAATCTGCTGAGTGGTTGCTTTCATTGCCAGCGCGAACGGCGTAATGTAGTTCTGTGTCAACCCGAGCATTACCGAATAGGCCGAGCCATCGAATATGCTGTTCCTCAGGCTCTTATGGACCTGTTCCTCGCTCAGCTTGGACGGAACGTCATGAGGACGGTGCAGAAAATGTATGTGAACGGACATCGTTGTTTAGCTGTTTTGTGTGTAATGGCGACAGCACGTCCGCTCGAGATTCGAGTCGCAAATAGGGCTCCCTAGAACGATTGCGCGCGAATTACGCCTAGGGCCTGAGCCGCGACCTGTCCCCCACTTGAGGAGTGAGGAAAACAGACATTGTGAGGACTTGTATATTAGAGCAACCATCGATCAATGCATTTTAGTTGCCAGGAATTACCCTGTGGCCATCTGCGGTATGATATGTGTTTGTCGGTCAGTTGTCAATGGGTTAAGCGCCTGCCCCGCAGAAACGAAGCGGGCATCCAGATCAATGTGCAGAGTGTAGCGAGCCATGTAACAGCACACAAACTGGCCCACAGAGCTGATAAAGCTAACCTCTGGTCGGATTTTCATCCAACTCTCAGTCGGATTGTCATCCAATATTCCTCGGAGATGTTGACAGGAACTCATAATGCGCTATGGATCAAGATGTTATACTGGAGGCAAAATAGGAATTCATGCACCCCTGCATCGTCCACAGGCAATCCATGGAGAGTTAATCGTCACACACTAATGTGTGGAGACAGAATGATAGTCAAAACAACGGACAGATTGAGACTAGTTGCAGGAACAAAAGTACTCGCAGCATCTGAGCTTGAAGATAGAGCAGAATTCGCGAAATTGCTGGGAGCCTTAGTACCGGAAACATGGCCATCGGCCGATCTTAGAGATGTTTTGGGTTGTTTCTACGGACTTTACGAAAAACATCCTGAGTGGGAAAGCTGGCTCACATGGTATGCAATTCGAGTTGATGGCGATTATCCAGTACTCTGTGGAAGTATTGGTTTCAAAGGTCCTCCAGACAGGCGAGGAGTAGTTGAGATTGGCTATTCGGTTCTTCCTGAATTTCAGGGACAAGGCCTAGCAACGGAAATGGTAGCTGGCATAGTTCAATGGACAGAGCAGCAGCCCAAGGTAAAACACATCGAGGCTGAGACGGATATTGACAATAAAGCTGCAATTCGAGTTCTAGAAAATAATAGCTTTATCCAGTTTGGGGTAGGGCTAGAGCCCCATACAATCAGATTTCTCCACCAGCCCTGAAGGATTTCGGCACCCACACAACATACAAACTGCAAGTAATGATAATAACCTCTAGGTGAGAGGTGACGTTCCATAAGAGATTTGTATCACATTAGGCCGTTTTGTTACCTCACTGCCCAGACCATCGAGGGGCACTTCTATCATCGTGAAGCTGATTAGCTAGTTAATTGCGGCACCGAATTCCTTTGCCCTTCTCCTGAACGCTTCTCTTTCCCGATGCACCCTTCACTGGCATTTGAGGCACAGAAGGCTGATGTCGATGTCCATGCGCCACCTACCACTTGCAGCTGTTGCAGGGGTTATTGGTTAGACTGGAAGGCAAACGGAGCCAAAAGAGTTATAATCATGTGTTTTACGCAGATCATGAAAGAATTATCTGAAAAAGCCACGAGCCCATTACAAAACGTCTTTCACCGATTTGAACCCGGGGTGTGGATTGTCACTGTCATTCAGTTTTTCGTAGTAATCGGTTTCTCCATCTGCATGCCGTTTCTGAGTCTATATCTCTATCAGGATAGAGGCCTTTCCATGACTGAGGTCGGAATAATCCTGCTGGCTGCCGGGCTTTGCTCAGCCGTCAGCCAGGCACTCGGAGGAGCTCTTTCGGACAGATTTGGCCGGCGCCCAATTCTACTTATAGCTGCTTCGGTAAGTATATTCTTGTTTGCAGGGCTGGCTGTTCTCATCGGGATTTCGGCACCGGTGTGGTCCATTGCGATCGCCTACATTGCCAGTAGGTCAGTGCTCACCATAGCACGTCCTGTGATCTCAGCCGTGGTAGCAGATTTCACCTCGAAAGGAAGGCTGACGGAAGCATATGGCATCCTGCGCATAGGAGCTAACATAGGCTGGGCAGCCGGCCCTGCCATAGGAGGATATCTGGCCACTTTCCTGCCCTACGGCTGGCTCTTCGGGGTTCCGGTTCTGACGTCCATCATCATTTCCCTCATTGTCTTTTTCGCTCTTCGCGAGTCTTCGCAGAAAACGGGTAGAAGAGTAGGCTTTCGAAGCATACTTCCCCCTGCCGGCGACCGGGCCTTCCTGGTCTTCACAATAGTGAGTCTCCTGCTGTTCATAGTTATGGGGCAAATGGCAAGTACTTTATCCATCTTCGCCGTGGATAGAGTCGGATTTTCCACCGCTCAATATGGTCTATTGCTTACCTTGAACGGCCTGATAGTGATTTTCTTTCAATATCCTATGACTCTTGCCGTCAGGCGGCTGGCGAAATTCCGTGCTCTCATCCTTGGAAGCCTGATTTACGTGTTTGGCTATCTGTCCTTTGGTTGGATAACACAATTTGGATGGGCTCTGGGAGCAATGGCGATAATTACTACAGGCGAGATCATACATTCTCCGGTTACGCTCTCAGTGATAGGGGAACTTGCTCCAAAAGATCAGAGGGGACGATATATGGGATTCTTCGGGCTAAGCGAAACCCTGGGTATATCAGCGGGTCCTCTGGTTGGAGGACTACTGCTTGATGCGTTCCCTTCCGACATGAGGCTGGTGTGGGCGCCCATCGCATCTATAGCGTTGATTGCTGCACTGGGGTACTACTGGTGGGCCCGCCGATTTCGTTTGTAGTCTTCTCGAGTATCTCATAGATTGCGCAAAACCCTGTTCTCCTACCTCAATTCGGAAATCTCATCAGGAAGATGATCTACGCCGCCAAACTCCTTAACAACAATTGATTTGATTCTGCTTTTCAGTTCCGGCTTAAGATTAGGATAGACCATTTCAACTTCTCCACCTATTGATTCACAATCGTCTTCAACAATCACGTCCGGAAGAGGTCGAGTTCTCTCAACAACATCCTTGTATTCCTCTCTATTTCGACGATAGAAGATTCGTCCGGCGGGGAAAGCATATTTCTTCAAAACAAACTTGTCCTCTGCAACATCTCTAGCATTTTTGTGAGAGCTCAAATAGCATATTGTTGCTCCTTGTCGCTTCCATTTCTGTAATTTCCTAACAGCGCTGCCGATAGGAATGTACGATGCGTAATCATGAAGATATTCGTCACCCTCCGTAACTTGTTTGACTGTTTCTTCTCGGGCAAGACCTTCAGCAGATTTGTGCATTATGGTCGTTCCGTGCAAGAAAATGAGTATCTCCATATTCACAAAAAGAATTCGTCAATAAACTAGAGACGTAGACGAGATAGGGTACTATACTTGGGTGTCACAGTCCAGTGGTTAGCACACATTAGCCTGGATTGTGCAATCGGTTCAGCGCTTAGCTGACGAAAGGGCGAATTCCAGACTGAAAGTCCTGTCTATCCTGCGGTCAGCCCCCACTTTAAATATGAGATGGATCCCTTAGACCTCAGGTTCATATTGTGGGAGTCTCTATTCTGAAGAACAGACATTGTATAACCTAGTTCTCCCTTGTCGTAGTCTAGTTCTGATGGAAAACGCGTCCTTGGCTCGATCTGCAAATCATCGCTTAGCTATGGCTAACCTTTTGACTCGAGAAGTGCAATTCCAGGCACGGGCGCTTCGTACAGGGAATTTTGACTTGTTGTCAGTAGCGATTGTTTCTGGGACAGGAATGGTTTCAGGTTGATTCTAGGCTCTTTCAGCGACGCATCTCGCAATAATTGCAGGTGTGACCTTAGTTGCCGGAACTCTTCCTCAAGGAGAGAAAACGCTAACGTCAAATTGTCGACCTTGTGGTGGAATATCCCACAGTGTTGTGTCATAATACTGGGTAAAGTTGGTCGGTTACGGTAGGAGATACCCGGTATAGGGAGCCGAAGAGGAAAGGGAGAAACTCCCGAAACTTTCAGGCAAAAGGACTACCGTAAGGGAAATCCCTGGAGAGGCTTCGATATTAGAGCACCGAAGGGGTAAGTCCGCAAATAGGTGGCGGGCGATCTCTCAGGTAAACAGACAGGGAAGACCTATTTACAATAGGTCTTCCCTCTTTTTTTGGGGAAGAATATAGATTCTTCAAGAAGATTTTTCGTAGCAACGTAAATGGTGAGACTGTTAAAGAAGACTCCTCTTAACAAGGTACATCATGAGCTCAGAGCCAGGATGACGTATTTTGCTGGTTGGGAGTTACCGGTCTGGTACGCTTCTGTCCTGGAAGAGCACAGGGCTGTTCGGTCTGGAGCAGGGATTTTCGATGTTTCTGATATGGGTAGAATCTGGATAACCGGAAGGAACGCGGGAGCCTTTCTTGATAAGGTATTGACCAAACGGGTAGGCAGACTGGAGATAGGTTCCTCACAGCTCTGTCTCTTGTGTTTGGAGGATGGGGGCATCTTAGATGATTTATTGGCATATCGGGTGGAGACCGATTGCTTCTTGATAGTCTGTAATGCAGGCAACATTGAGCCAAAGCTTGGTTGGCTGGATCGTTGGGCGGGCTCGGACCCTGATGTCGTCATTCGAGACAAAACTGCCGATACGGTTATGGTAGCCGTCCAGGGCCCAACTGTCCGCCATCTACAGAGTTTGAAGGACATCTCCAATTTACCTAGGTTTGGTGTCGCCCAAACGAGGATAGAGGATGTAGAGGTAATCGCCGCTAGAACGGGATACACGGGAGAAGATGGATTTGAGATAATCAGCGACGCGACAAACGCCTTGCACCTATGGCAATCGTTCATGAAGCAGGGAGTGAAACCTTGTGGGCTAGGCGCACGTGACAGCTTGCGATTGGAAGCCGGCATGTTGTTGTATGGGCAGGACATGGACAGGAACACCAATCCCTTTGAGGCCGGGTTGGAGTGGTTAGTAGAGATGAACGACCGCGACTTCGTCGGGAAAAGTGCCCTGCTTGAGATCAAGCGCCAAGGTGTAAAGCGCAAGCATATCGGCCTTCGAGTGACAGGGCAGGGCATAGCCCGTCCAGGCTACAAAATTGTCAAGGGTGGTCGAGAGGTGGGGAAAGTCACCAGCGGTGGCTATTCACCAACCCTGGATATTAGTATTGGGTTCGGCTACGTTCCGATTGAGCTGGCCACCGTCAACACTGATATAGAGATAATGATTCGCAGCAAACCAGTGGCTGCTCAGGTAGTCAACAGACAATTCTACAAGAGAGGAGCATGAGATGACACCCAAAGAATATAAGTATACTAAAGAGCATGAGTGGATTTGTCCGGAGTCCGAGAATAAAGGGAAGGTAGGGCTCGCAGATTATGCACAATCTCAGCTGGGAGACATAGTTTTTTTGGACTTGCCCGCAGCGGGAACTCAGGTGGAACAGGGCAAAAAAATGGGCGAGGTAGAATCGGTGAAAGCAGTTTCGGATATCTTCGCACCAGTCAGCGGGCAGGTACTGGAAGTCAACCAGGCTGTCATTGATGAGCCTGGCCTGGTAAATAAAGACCCCTACGGGGCTGGCTGGCTGGTCAGGCTGGAATTGAGCAAGCCTTCAGAGCTTGCGGCCTTAATGGATAGCGAGGAGTATGATAAATTCGAGGCCGAATTAGCTGAAGGAGAGTCAGAATAGAGAGGCGGGTAACGAGTACAATGCCATCGCCCTATTTGCCTAATACCGACGCTGACCGCAGGACCATGCTGCGGGAAATCGGTGTCGGTTCGATTGATGAGCTATTTGAGGATATTCCCGAGAAGGTGCGTCACGCAGAGTTCAAGCTACCCCGCCCTCTTTCTGAGCTGGAACTGAAGAAGGAGCTGAGCCAATTAGCAGGGTGCAATGCCAATCTGGATAACTACGCTTGCTTTCTGGGTGCCGGCAGCTACCGTCACTTTATTCCCAGCACGGTTGAACACGTTATAGGTCGAAGCGAGTTTTATACTGCTTACACTCCATATCAGGCTGAGGCCAGCCAGGGCACGCTACAAACCACATATGAATACCAGTCACTGGTGTGTCAACTCACCGGGATGGAAGTGAGCAATGCTGGCATGTACGATTGCAGCACAGCGGCTGCAGAAGCAGCCATAATGGCCTGCATCATTACGAAAAGGCGCAAGGTTGCTGTGTCAACCACGGTAAATCCGACCTACCGTGATGTGATAGGTACTTATGTAAAAGGTCGGAGTCTTTCTATAGAGACGATAGAGTTGGGGTCGACCTTATCTTCAGACTGTGCCTGTCTAGTAGTACAGCAACCCAATTTCCTTGGCTATCTTGAAGAGATGGAAGCCCATGCTCAGAAAGCGCACGATATTGGCGCCTTGTTCGTCGCCATAGTTGACCCTATTTCTCTAGGGATGTTTAAGCCGCCAGGACAATATGGAGCTGATGTTGCTGTCGCTGATGGTCAGCCGCTGGGCAACCCGGTAAGCTTTGGCGGTCCAGGTTTGGGCATCTTTGCCTGTCGCCGAGAATACCTGCGTCAGATGCCAGGCAGGATCGTGGGTAGGACGGTCGATGTTGATGGTAGGCCAGGATATGTGATGACCTTGGTGACTCGTGAACAATATATCCGGAGAGAACGGGCCACATCCAATATCTGCACCAGTGAAGCTTTGATGGCCCTGGCGGCAGCTGTTTATCTAGCCACCCTCGGCAGAAAAGGACTCAAGCACGTGGCCGAACTGTGCTATCACAAAGCTCACTATGCGGCCAAAAGAATAGCAGAACTCAAGGGGTATTCCCTGGTTTTCTCAAAGCCTTTCTTTAGGGAATTTGCCGTTCGTTGCCCGGTAGCGCCATCCCAGATCAACCGAGCCCTCTTCAACAAAGGCATAATTGGTGGCTTAGACATAAGCGGCATGATAGATAATGCCATGCTGCTCTGTGTTACCGAAATGAACACCAAACAGGAGATAGACAAACTTGTGGAAATTCTACGAGGATTTTAGCAGCCAGACATGAGTCATCACTACTTGCTCCCTAAAATTAGCCAGCCAGGCAAGATCGGGTGCAGTCTCCCGGCTCTGGATGTACCTCCGGCCGAATTGCCCCCCGGGGATCTTCTGCGGCAAGAGCTTGAGCTACCTGAGGTAAGTGAGGTTGAGCTAATGAGGTATTTCATTGCCCTGAGCAAGCTCAATTACGGAGTAGATACCGGATTTTACCCGCTAGGCAGCTGCACCATGAAATACAATCCAAAATGGCACGAAGACATTGCCAAACTCTCTGGTTTTGCTTCAATCCATCCTCTCCAGCCGGGGGAGTCTGTTCAAGGAGCCCTGCAGCTTATGTTTGAGTTGCAGGAGTATTTGACTGAGATTACTGGCATGCATGCTACCAGCCTGGTTCCTATAGCAGGAGCACACGGTGAGTTCGGCGGGCTCCTAATGGTAAAAGCATACCATCAAGACCGAGGGGACAAAGCTCGAAAGAAGATACTATTGACCGATTCTTCTCACGGAACCAACCCGGCCAGTGCCGTTATGTGCGGCTTTGAGATAGGCGTCGTGGCTTCCGATAGTGAAGGTAATGTAGATATGAAGAGCTTGGAATCGGCGATGGATGAAGAGGTGGCTGCTTTGACATTAACCATGCCTACTACTCTAGGTCTGTTTGACCCACGAATGTTGGAGATTAGCGAGCTGGTTCATGAAAGGGGAGGGCTCCTTGGAGCTGATGGAGCGAACTTGAATGCTTTCTTGGGGCGGGTGAAATTTGGGGAGTTGGGCTATGACTATGTCCAGCTAAACCTCCATAAAACTTTCAGCACTCCCCATGGCGGCGGTGGACCGGGCTCAGGTCCCGTCTGCGTTAGGGAGAATCTGGCCGATTTCTTGCCCTCGCCCTTGGTGAACAAGAATGGTGGGACGTATAAGTTTGTGTCGCCAGCTAAGTCTATAGGGAGGATAGCCAATTTCCACGGAAACTTCGGAGTAATGTGTAAGGCCTATGCTTACATCCGCTCTATGGGCGCAGCAGGGCTGAAGGAAGTCAGTGAGGAGGCGGTTCTAAATGCTAACTACCTCAAGGAGAAGCTGAAACCATACTACCACCTGCCTTACGACCGCACCTGCATGCACGAAGTAGTGTTTTCGGGCAGACGGCAAAAGGCAAAGGGGGTTCATACTGTAGATGTCGCCAAGCGTTTGCTTGATTACGGTCTCCATCCTCCCACCGTCTATTTCCCCTTGATAGTTGACGAGGCCCTGATGATCGAACCCACTGAGACCGAGAGCAAAAAGACCCTTGATGCTTTTATCGAGGCTATGAAAGAAATTGCCAGAGATGCCGAGGAAAACCCTGAAGTTTTGCATAGTGCTCCCCACAACACACCGGTTAAACGGCTGGATGATGTCAGAGCTGCCAGAAATCCAGACCTGCGCTGGGAGATGAGGAGTCAAGGCGTTGGATGAAAGAGACATAGTGATAATTGGCGGAGGGCCTGCTGGCTATGTGGCGGCAATTCATGCTGCTCACCTAGGGGCTAAAGTGGCTGTTGTTGAAAAGGACAAGCTAGGTGGCACCTGCCTTAACCGGGGCTGTATCCCCACCAAGGCGCTGGCCAGAAGCGCGGAGGTGCTCCTTGAGGCAAGAATGGCAAGCGATTTCGGTATTGAGGTCAACAACATCAAAGCGAATTTCTCAAGGATTATGGCTCGCAAGAACAACATTGTGAGGCAGTTAGTGTCCAGTGTTGAACGGTTGATGAAAGGAAACAAGATACGTGTCTGTCGGGGTGCTGGTCGGATTCTTTCTCCACACCTGGTCAAAGTGAATGATGAAGAGATAGCGACCAGGAAGCTTGTTATCGCCACTGGCTCGGAGTCGACGCCGCTCCCTATCCCTGGTAGAGACCTACCTGGGGTGCTGACCACTGATGATATCCTTGAGCTAACAGAACTTCCGGCGAGTCTTGTGGTCATCGGGGGTAGTTACGTGGGTGTTGAGTTTGCCAGCATCTTTAATGCGTTGGGGACAAAGGTAACCATTGTCAAGAGACGTCCTCTCCAGTTAGAGCCTGTTGACGAAGAAATTGGTCGCCGTTTCGCCCAGGCCTTGCCGACGCAAGGCATCGAAGTCAGAATTGGAGCTGCGGTCAAGGCCATCAAGAGCAACGGACCCGTTCTCAGGGTGGTTTGGGATACACCAGATGGCGAGCGGGGAGCAGATGGGCAGATGGTTCTTATGGCTACCGGACGTGCGCCCCACACCGAGGGTTTGGGGCTATCAGAGCTCGGTATGCAGATGGAAGGGGGAGCTATCAAGGTAAATCAGTACCTCGAGACGAATGTCAAAGATATTTATGCCGTCGGCGATGTGCTAGGCAAGAACATGCTGGCCCATGTCGCTTCCTATGAGGGGGAAGTAGCTGTTGAGAATGCAGTTGGGCGTCCCCGCCGGGCAGATTATCGCGCCATCCCTAGTTGTATCTTTGCCCAGCCTGAGATAGCCGGTGTCGGCATCACCGAGCAGGAAGCCAGGGACAGCGGGATTCCTCATAAGGTGAGTAAGTTTCCATTCAGAGCCTGTGGTCGTGCTGTCGCCTTGGGCGAGACGACTGGTATGGTCAAGATGATTTGTAATGCTGACGATGGCACAGTTCTGGGAATGCACATCATGGGCCCCCATGCCAGCGACCTTATCGCCGAGGGCGCGGTCGCCATACGACTGGAACTAACGGCCAAAGACATTGCCCACACTATCCATGCCCACCCTACTCTACCTGAAGCAGTGCGCGAAACAGCAATGGGTCAGTTCGACGGCGCTATCCACTTCCTGAGGGTTTAGGGCTTTGCTGATGAGTATTTGGACGTTCAAGAAGACCTGTATTGCCCCCTACCTGGAGACAGTGCCATATGAGGTTGCACTGAAGCTGCAACAAGGACTAATGCAGTCGAGAGCTGAGGGCAAAATTGGTGACGTGTTGCTGCTCCTGCAGCACCCGTCAGTTTTCACCATAGGGCGGTTCAGGGGAGAAGAGGACATAGTTGTTCCTTTGGAGACACTAGCTCGAGAGGGAATAGCCTTTGTCCATACCAATCGGGGGGGAGGCATTACCTTTCATGGTCCAGGACAGCTTGTAGGCTATCCCATCCTTAACCTTAAAGAAAACGGCCTGGGTGTGCGCGAATACATCTGGAAATTAGAAGCGGTTATCATCAAGTTGTTGCTGGCTCTGGGTATCCAGGGGTACCGGCTGGCAGGGTACCCGGGTGTCTGGGTCGGTGAAAAGAAAGTCTGCTCTATAGGTATACATATCAGCCAACACATTAGCACGCACGGGTTTTCTCTCAATGTAACTAACGACCTGCGGTATTTTGGATATGTAAGGCCCTGCGGCCTAGCAGGCGAAGTGATGACGTCAGTTTCAGAGTTGTTGGGGCACTGGGTAGCGATGGAGACAATCATAGAAAAACTACTTCCTTCCTTCTCGGAGATATTCTGCCTAAGCTGTGAACAGGAGAGTGATAGATGGCTGGCTATACTAGACGTCCGGAATGGCTGAAGTTGGACGCTCTTGAGCCTACGATACTGAATAGAGCGACAAAGCTCACCCGTGACCTGGAACTGCACACCGTTTGTGAAAGTGCTCGGTGTCCCAACCGGACAAAATGCTTTGCTGAAGGTACAGCCACATTCATGATACTGGGCAATATTTGTACTCGGAATTGCACCTTCTGTGCGGTGAAGACTGGTAAGCCCCAAGCTCCCGACCCGCAAGAGTCAGACCATATTGTGCAGGCAGTCCGTAGGCTAGGTCTGCGGCATTTAGTCATTACATCTGTGACCAGAGACGACCTTCCCGATGGCGGTTCCTCCCAGTTCGCCCAGACCATCAGAGCGATCCATAAATATGATCCAAATATCGCAGTCGAAGTCCTTATCCCCGACTTTCAAGGGTCAGCCTCTGCCTTGCAAGCGGTGATAGATGCCTCCCCTGCTGTTCTTAACCACAATATAGAAACTGTGTCCCGGCTTTACTCAGGGGTTCGTCCACAAGCGAAATATCGGCGGTCGCTCGACCTTCTGACACAAGCTAAACTGGTCGACAATAGGCTCTTGACCAAATCCGGGCTCATGTTAGGACTGGGTGAATCGCGGGAGGAGGTCATTGAGGTGCTGGCCGATCTCAGGCTGGCTGGCTGCGACCTTCTAACCATAGGGCAGTATTTGCAGCCTTCGCTGGAGCACCACAGGTTGGTCCGGTATATTCGCCCTGAAGAGTTCGAAGAGTATCGAATCGTGGGAAAGAAATTGGGGTTTGTCGCTGTTATGTCTGGTCCGCTAGTGCGTAGCTCATTCAATGCTGCTGAAATGCATATCTCAGCGACCCGGAACTAAAAGCGGAAGCCCGGCTCATCTTGCTCCACCATTCAACAATTGCCTGTTTTTTGGTGCACTACCTAGACCATCGCGGCGTGTTTTGTTGGGGCGCGAAGCTGGTTTGTTGGTCGCTTTCGGAGACAGATTCTCCCAGTCTTCTCCTGAACACATGGCTGGCCAGAAGGATCATTCGCTGGCATTTGAGGCCGATGTCGCCGCCCACCGTCACTACTTCCCACTTGTAGCTGCCGCAGGGGTGCACTTTGCGCAACCGGACTATGTCACCGAGCTTTACTTCGATAGTCATTGACCTGGTTGCGGATTTTTTCAGCCACGTTTCTAGCCGCCTGTGCGAAATCCTTTTCCTTGGAGGCATAAAGAATTTGCCTGGACACATTGATGATCGCCTTCTCACCTCGGGCATCCACTCCGTAGCCAACTGCCGAAGCCAAGTCCCCTCCCTGAGCGCCGATGCCGGGGATGAGCAAAGGCATTTCGGGACAAATTGAGCGGACCTTCTTTAATTCTTCGGGATAGGTAGCTCCAACGACCAAACCGATGTTGCCATGGATATTCCATTCTCGGGCTTTTCTGGCTACTATTTCGTACAACGGCAGGCCATCGGAGCGAAGGTTCTGGAAATCTGTGGCTCCCTTGTTTGATGTCCGGCATAGGATGAATACTTCTTTGTCCTCATAGCTGATGAAAGGCTCCACAGAATCGTAGCCAAGATACGGGTTGACAGTAGCGGCATCGAAGCCCAGAACGGAGAAGAGAGCCTTAGCATAAGCCCTGGCCGTGTTGCCGATATCGCTGCGCTTGGCATCGCCAATTACAGGAATATTGCCGGGTATTTCTTTAACCATCCTCTCCAGGATAGCCAGCCCTTCGGTCCCCAAAGCTTCGTAGAAAGCCAGATTGGGCTTATAGGCACAGACCAAGTCGGAGGTGGCCTCGATAATGGCTTCGTTGAATTGTAGGACATCTGCCACGGGCATAAGCTCAGGGTCGGGGTCAAGTCCGATGCAGAGCCAGCTCTTGTTCTTGCGGCTGGCGTCAAGCAGTTTATCGGTGAAGTTCATCGTCGTACGCTAGGATAATATCAGGAGATTGGCAACATTCTATTATACCAGAGCGGCATTGCACAGTCCTTTTCTTTATTCGTGACAAAGGCTACAATAAGAGGCATGCGCGATCTGATGGCCGATGCCTTGAAAGGCCATGACGCCGACTATATTGAAATTCACTTCGAAGAAAGCCAGGCTACCAGCATTGTGTATAGAGGGGAGAGGCTGGAGGAAATAGGCCGGGCTCGTAGTTCGGGGGGAAACATCCGCGCTTTAGTTCGAGGTAGCTGGGGATTCGTTAGCTTTAATCACCTGGATGGGTTGAAGGCGAAAGTATCTCTGGCGGTGGAGGAGGCAAGGCTAGCCGGCAAAGAATCGTTTGAGCTTTTCGCCACCGAGCCTGCAGTCGATACAGTGGTGCCGCAGTTGAGGAAGGATGCCACAACCATGCCACTGGCGACCAAGAAGGAGTTTCTAGACAGCTATAATAATATTATGTTAAGTAGCCCTAAGATTCAGAGCACACGAATTAACTATCGAGATGTGAAGCGAAGGACTACCTTCGCTACTTCCGAAGGCAGCTACATAGAACAGGCTAAAACTGACCTTAGTGCACGGCTGACAGCCATAGCTCGAGAGGGTAACGAGATTCAACAGGCTGGGCTAAGCCTGGGCAGCAATGGCGAATTTTCTGCCGTGGAGGGGCTAAATGAGAAAGCTAGAGAGATAGCCGGGCGTGCAGCTGCCCTTCTTTCCGCTCCCCAGGTGAAAGGCGGAGAGTACACCGTGATTCTGGACCCCGTTCTGGCCGGGGTGTTTGCTCATGAAGCTTTCGGACATTTATCTGAGTCCGACCATGTATATCAGAATGAAAGTTTGAGGCAGATCATGGTCCTAGGAAAGAGATTCGGCGGTGAACATCTCAACATCGTTGATGACCCGTCAATGCCTGGTTTGAGGGGAAGCTATGAATACGATGATGAAGGGACGGCGGCAAGGAAGACATATCTTATTCGAGAGGGCGTCCTGGAGGGCAGACTTCATTCCCGGGAAACGGCGGCCAAGATGGGGGAAGTGGCTAC